>JALSON010000244.1 GCA_026986455.1 Thermococcaceae archaeon
CCTGCTGAATAAAATTATCCGAAACCTCAGTCAGGGCTCTCCTGAGTTTTTAGTGTATCTTCTCCCGATTCTCCTGCTCCTGTTCTGGATAATGCTGGGGATTGGCAGGGGATTCATCCTGAGGGAGGAGAAACACCTTGCAGGCCTTTTAGTGCTGAATATCCTTATGTTCCTGTTCCTGATTCCGATACTGCCAGGTGAGCGCTTTATTTATCCCATGCTTATAGTTGCATACCTGACCGCCCTCAGCTCCCTCCTCTCCCTGCAGCTGCCCGGAAAAAAGATGCTCACCGCCCTCATGATCAGCCTGCTGCTGTTCTCCCTCGCTGATTATGGGATGCTGGTGAACTATCCGGAGGGAAGGCTGAAGCTCGCGTGGGGTGAGCACACGAATGAAATGAGGCACGACCTCAGGACATATCTCGATGAACACAACCTCCATCCCGGTCTGTGCATGTCCGTCAATCCAATGAACGCCTATTATCTCAACCTGAAAATTGACCCATATCTCCTCGATACGTTTGGACTGGCATACCTGAAGAGGGAAAATCCCGCGTTTCTGCTGGAGCGTATCAGGAGCAGGGATACGGGCTGCATAATACTCAGCACATGGATGTATGCAATAATGGAAAAAGACAGGACGCTGAAAACAGCCTACGGGACGTTGCAGAACTACACCCTCACCAGCGGTACCCTTAGATTCGCCGAGTCCTATTCCGACGGAGAGGTTCTTGAATTTTTTACAACAGACAACGCCAGCAGGGAGTTCAGCATATCCACACATTACGGAAAGCTGTACCTCTGGATAAATGGCACGGTGGCCGGGAAGCTCTATCTGAAACAGGGAAACACCAGCTTCAATGCATGGACACAGCTTTTATTCAAAGAGAAATCCGGAGGCTATGAAACGTACCCATTCATAAGTGCTGGCTCAGATAAAGAAACCGTGAAAACCCTGCTTGAACTCGGAACCAGCTCTCTACTGGTCAGGATGCCGGAGAACACCACGGTTGTGTTTGAATTTTCAGGTGTTGCCGTGAAGATGGATGGAGAGCCATTAAAAGCTGGAGAAACCGTGTCAGCTGTTTATTTATACACGCAGGGCATGAGGCTCATGATATCGGCAGAAAATATCTGGCAGGAGGACGGAAAGATCATGGCAGAGGGACCAGAAATTGTGCTGGGATGCGGTGGTAGTGATGCGTCTATCTAAAGGGGACTATGCCGTCCTTGGGATGGCAATGCTCTACATCATGATTTTCTTTTTCCTCCAGCTCAACATCTACCACACCTTCAGGAGCTTAGGGACTGACCTCGGCATATTCACCCAGGCCTTCTGGAATACGATCCATGGGAACGGGATATTTTACAACAACATAGAATGGCAGCTGCATCACGGTGTGCAAACGCATTTTGGAGTTCACAACTCTCCGATACTCTTTATGCTGCTTCCAGCGTATTATCTCTTTCCCAGGCCTCAGACGCTGCTTTTCCTGCAGACGCTGGCGATAGGACTTTCCGCGTATCCTCTCTATCTGCTGGCAAGGGAGGTTCTGAGGAGGGAAAGGGTGGCAGTTCTTATGGTCCTGCTGTACCTTTTCAACCCAGCACTGCACGGCATAAACCTCTACGACTTCCACGCGGTTCCCTTTGCCATGCCCTTCATATTTTTAACGGCGTATTTCATAGAAAAGGAGAACTTAAAGGCTGCGTTCATCTCCTCTCTCCTCGTATTATCCGTCAAGGAGGATGCGGGCTTGGCGGTGCTGAGCCTTGGGCTTTTTTATCTCCTGAAAGATGGTTCAATCTTTTCCCGTTCCACCTATCAAAAATTCTATCTGTTCATGATTTCTGTCTCCCTCATCTGGATCATTTTAAGCATCAAACTCGTGATACCCCATTTTGCCCCTGCGGGATACGAGTATACCGGGCTTTACGGGAAGGACTGTTCCGGCTATGCATATCAGAAAATCCTCTTCTTTCTGCTGGTTAACCTGAGCTGGGGCATGCTAACATTTCTCAGACCAAGATACTACCTCCTCCTGACCGCCATTCCATGGGCCGAGATGCTGGCCTCCTGCAGATGGGAGATGTTTGTTATAGGAACGCATTACCCGTACATGGTCGTGCCACTTTCCTTCATCGGCATCATCTATGCCCTCAGAGATCTCCATCCCTGGGTGCTTTCAAGGATAGTCCCGGCGGGCATTATAATCGGGCTCCTGAGCTCAGTCGCTCTCACACCGGCCCTGCCGTTTCTGTCCCTCCATTCCAGCCTTCCGGTGGTTTACTGGGGTTATGAGGAGGTAACACCACACCACAGGCTGTTAGAAGAGATAACGGGAAGGCTTGAAAAATCGGGCTACAGAATACTGACCCAGAACGACATTTTTCCACATCTTGCGAATAACGGGGGCACGTATTTTATCTGGATAGACATCTACAGAAACCTGCACAATCCCAGGTATCTGACAGAAACCCTCTCAATAGATGTAATCCTGCTGGATTCAAAGCTGGAGAGATACCATACAAGCGTCAGACCCCAGCTATTGGAATATTTTAAGGAAGCAGGATACCTCAGGATCGTCGAGATTGATGGAATCCAGATATATGTGAGAAAAGACCTTAAAAGGGATAAAAGCCTGCTGGCCATTATTGCACACAGCAGGGCTAACTTCCCAGCCCCTCCAGCCCGCTCAGTTCGCTGCTTATTTTGCTTTCCTCGGTGCTTATGGTTTTGCCGGCTTTTCTCGCATAGCCCTTGACACCTATAAGCTGAACGATTATTATGGCCCCTATAATCAGCGCCAGAGCTATCATGAATATGTATTCAAGGGAAGCCTGGGCCTGCCTGTTCATCGTTTAACCCTCACCAAGACCAAGAAGGCACCCCAAAATTTCAAAAATAAGAAAACGTGAGGTTTGTGAATTCATCCGCTGAGCAGGCTGCTGAGCTCCTCGCTGATTTTGCTTTCGGCTGCGCTCGCTGTCTGTTCTGCACTTGTGCCCTTGCCCCTGAGCTGCCTCACTACGATTAAAACTATTACTAAAGCTGCAGCAATCATAAACAGATATTCTATTGCACCCTGAGCCTTCCTCTTCATTGTATCCACCCCCAGAGGATTACTTCTCACTTATTTAGACTAAAAAAGCTTATATATCTTTCTCCCTAAATTTGAGTGGTTTATCCTCAATAATGTGGTACTTTCAAAGGTGGTATCATGAAATTGTTATCTATCCAATGTGAATCCTCAAGTGTTGAAGATTGCGTGAGCAATATAGCAAGAAAATCGGATGTTCTGCTATCCTCAATTCCGGGTTTGATAAAATCCTCAAAGATTTATCTAAACTTTGGTGCTTTTATGAACCTCAGAATACTGCTTCTCATAGATGAAAGAGGGGTGGCGGAGAAGGGTATTATCGCTGCATACGCCTCCGGAAGACACAGGGAGGAAGCACTGAGCAGAATGCTGGATAAAATCAACAGTCAGCTGAAGGGGGCATATCAGGTGGTTGATTTTGAAACCGGGACATACACAATGCCCGTTACGAGGAGAACGTATGCTGTTGGAGTTGTGGTTTACAACATGCAGCCTCAAAGGGAAGAACTCAACACCCTCACCCTTAATGACAGGCGGCAGATAATATCCAAAGCTCTGGAAATGTTCAATTACAACCCGAAGGTTCTGAATATTTCAGAACTTGCCCGCGTGTTTGGGGTTTCCCGGGATTCGATATACTACGACATAGAACAGATATTAAAAAACAGGAAAAAAAGAGTTTAACCCATTTTTATCGGCACGGGAGTTGCAGATAATATGAAGATCAGAACCGCAATGGCCGCGAACAGCAGCCTCTTCTTTGAAATCGGGGTAACCTCATCCAGCGCCCCGGGATTTCCTGCCATGCTCATAAGCAGTATGAGGAGACCCCATATGATCCAGGTTACCCACAGGTAGCTCAGCGCCACCATGGCAAGTCCCAAGGCAATCGTGAGGTAGTGGTGCAGCTTTCCATTCATGAATGCCCTCGCTATATGTCCGCCATCAAGCTGGGCCGCGGGAATAAGGTTCAGAAACGTGACGAGGATTCCTATCCACCCCGCTATGGCCACAGGGTGAAGGAAGAGGACGGCATTGCTGGGAACGGCCATAATGTATTTCTCAAGGATTATGAAAAACAGGTTCTCCCCGAAATATATCCCTCCTGTGGTCGGGGATATCATGGAAGCCGGAACCTGAACCGAGAGCTTCAGACCGATTATGGTCACAGGTATTGCCACGAGGAATCCTGCGAGGGGGCCGCTGACTCCGAGGTCTATGGCCGCATCCCTGGTGGGAATAGGGGATTTCACCCTTATAACCGCACCAAGGGTTCCGAGGATATTTGGAAACGGTATGAAGTAGGGAAACGTTGACCTGACTCCATGGTATGTTGCTGCTATCTTGTGCCCCATCTCATGAGTTCCGAGGATGGCCAGAATGCTGACTGAGAATGCAACAGCGTTCAGGTATGAATTGTGGATTCCCGGCAGTCCGTATTCGTTAAGGGTCGCTATGTAGCCAGCCGAGAGCATGTATCCCGCAAGCAGCGTGGTGAATACCGTGGCTATGAAGAGCAGGATGCCGATCCATGGATTTTCCTCTCTCGGATGCTGGGCGGGAAACACATAAAGGAGTATTCTACCCTCCTTCCTCTTCAGCGCCGCCCAGTATCCGAGCTTTTCCAGCTCCCTCAGAACCCTCTCAAAGTTCCTTCCGCGTATCTCATGAACTTCAAAGACAGACACATCGCCCTCCTTTTTCTGGAAGCTCAGGGAGTAGAACTCATCAAGTATGTCGGTAAGCTCCGTGCTCTCTTCCTGCTGGGTGGTACGGATCTCAAAACCCACAGGCTCTATCTCAAAACCCACTAAGACCATGTCTCCCCCGCATTTGGGGCATGAGTTCTCAAGCAGGGCCTCTGTGGAGTCCCTGACCTCTCTGTGCCCGCAGTTGATGCACTCGTAAATCCCCCTGCTCATTTTTCTCACACTCAGTAGATGGTTGCAATGACCGGCTTATAAACTCTATTCCACAATGATGACCTCCCCCTCATCCGCATTTACCTCAACCCTCTGGCCGCTTCTGAACCTGCTTATATCAATTTTATCCACCATGGGTATTCCAGCAATAATGGCCCCTGTGGCAACTATGGTCTCAGCCTCACCGACGATTATTGCCTTTGGAGCAACCCCGTTCTTTTTCAGCTGATATATCACATATGAGCCGACGGTGGAGCCCTTCCCTCTCGGAAATACGAGTATCCTATCCCTGATGCTCTCGCCTCTTATATCACTCTCGGCATCTATGACCACTCCGTTCTCAGGGTCGACTCCGCCGAGGAAGGAGAGGGGTTTCCTCGAAACCAGCACAATCCCCCTGGCTCTACCACCAACGATCTTTCTCCCCCTGAGCCTCATCTACGGCGCCTCCAGTATTAGCTTTTCAGCCTCATCAAGCCTGACCTCAAATCCAAAGGATGCGAAGTAAAATGCGGATTTTCCGCTGTTGGTGGCTATGCCCCTGAACCACTCCTTAATGGGCGATACAACGAGACAGCTGTCGGGGAGTATCCTCCCGTTGTAGCGCTCGATTATCTCTGTATAGCCGAGGGAATCAGCTAAGGCTTTAACCGCCCCGCCCGCTGTTATGTAGAGGGGTGTTTTAAGGGGCTTTCCACGCATTCTGAGGAGCTCCGCTATCTCCTTAACCTCCTGAAGTGAAGCATGGGGGCAGCCTATCAATATCAGGTCGATTTCATCCCACCCCGGGCTGAACCTTTCCAGTATCCCATCCAGATCCCTTCTCTCGACTGATATCTTTTCAAGCCTATCAACGACTGCATTCCTATACTCCGGAGTTTCTCCATCAACATGATAGAGTGCTATGCTACCGGTGGCCGCCATAGAAGCTCCGAGTTCCTTGAGATATTCAAGCTTTTCGGGTTTTATGCCGGTTATGTACGGAACGTCGCTTCCAAGTGTTCTGCCTAAGTGATAGCCGAGCAGACTGTAGTCAAGAAAACTTTTTACCTCAGTTTGAACTTCAACCAGCACCGTTGCCTTTCTGTTTTCGTCGAGGTGGAAACCGTAGTTAGGTGTTTTGCCGGCTATTGCGGCGGCAAGGCTTGAAGGACCTCCCTCACGGTTGGTTCTCGCGCCGATCACTGAGTTGGCAAAGCTAACAGCGGAGCTCTCGCTCCATGCTATGTGGTCGCCGAACTTTGGGAGGTTTGCCCCGTAGTAGGGTGTGCAGGTTGATGTTATCTCAATTCCCATCCTGCGGTAAAGCCCGAGGACCTCAGCCTGCTTCTCCATGAACTCGTCGTCACCTATCCCGGCGGGATTCAGCGTCGTATAGACCGAAACCTTTGCGCCTGCCTCGACGAAGTCCCTCAGGAATTCAACACCAGCTTCCCCAAGGTTTTTATAGGAAACACCCGCTACCTGGGCGCTCTTAACGGGAATGAGCCTGTCAGCACCGTATATTTCGCCCAATGCCACGAGTATCTCCATGGCCTTCTGAAGGGCGTAGCCGTATTCCCCAGCTAAGATCAGCTCCTCTTCCCTTGTGAGGTACATTTCATCACCTATATCCCTAAGCAGCTTTGGAGTTTAAGGAGTTTTCTTTCAATACTCGCTGCGAGTTGTCGTTCCTTCCAGTCCCGCAAAATTTATAAACCCTCACCTGATAGGACTTATCGGGTCAAGCAGCGGGGTGGGGCAGCTAGGAGTGCCCGCCGGGCTCATAACCCGGAGGTCGGTGGTTCAAATCCACCCCCCGCTATTTCGGGCTTTTTGTTATGTTTCTCCTCTCTTGTAAGCTGTTCTACTACAGAATCCTGAAAATATTCTAACAATTTGTTTTTCTTTCGTTCAATACTGAACCCAATATTTAAGAGGTATCTGTAAACCGAGTCTTTCTGCGATATGACAATGGTGAAAAGATCAGAATTGTAAAAATACACTTTGTCTCGTATGACTACAGGTTGTCCCTTCCTTTTTGTTTTGTAGATTTTAGAGTTGATCTCAAATTCTTTCAGTAACTCCCTGCACAACTCCAAGATTTCCAAGTCATAGTTGCTTGCTTCCACTCTCGCCCGATTCTGATAAACAATGGCGCTTCCCTCGCTGTCAAAGAACCCCCTCAAGAATTCCCGGGGGTAGGTTCTGACAATATTAAAAAGCTTCTCCTTTGGCCTACTAAGGAACATGTAAAGATCCTTGTTTGTAACCTCTACACACCAGCGGTAACTCCTACCTCGATTGTGTTCAAAACCAATCCATGGATTCACAGCAATATCTTTTAGAGCATTCCAGAAGGCTTCTGCAAAATCCCTATCAACAACCTTAAGACGGATTCTGTACTTATAAGCGTTCTCACTGACGGATGCATCCCCCAAGTAAACCCCCACAATGTAAGCCAAAGCTGGAGAGGGTTCTAGCCTCGCTCGTCTCAGTTTATTGAACGTGTTGTGTGTCCCCTTACACCACCGTAGCACGGTAGCTTTGGACACTGATACGTCAAACTCGTCTGCAATGCTCTCTTTTATTTTTGAATAGCTCATATTATGGGATCGAAGTTCTCTTGCCCTATTCTGGATCCTCTCGATCTCCCAAGGTGCCAGTTCCCTGAGCTTCCGCATGTAACTATTAGACATTGTCTATTTAAAACTCTTTTGATGAATAATTCTTCTTGGCAAACCTTTTTAAATCCCCTTCTGATTCCCGGCGTGAAGCCCGGTTTCAGTTCAGCCAGGTCCGTTATTCATTGAGAAACGCTGTAAGGCGAAAATGTCTCACCCGAAAAATCGTAAGGCTCATATATCAAGTTCCCACAAAATAACAAACGGTGGGATTATGAAACGCGGGCAGTCAGCTCTGGAATATCTTCTCGCAATTGCCCTGGCGCTGGCTGCGGTGACGATGGTCGTTCATTATCTCAGCGGGACAGCGTCCAGTGTACCCGGTGCTTCAGGGGTGGTCATTTCTTACGTCGAGTACAACCCACCGGGAGATGATGTAGAAGGGGAGTATGTGGTTATAGAAAACGAAGGATTGAGCGATGTTGACATGAGTGGATGGAAGCTGATGGACGAAAGCAATCATGTCTATACCTTCCCCTCCGGCTTTGTGCTGAAAGCGGGTGCGAGCGTGAGGGTTCACACCGGAAGCGGCGTTGATACAGAGACCGACCTCTACTGGGGCAGAAAACAGGCCGTGTGGAACAACAACGGGGATACGGCTTACCTCTATAATGCGGAAGGGAAGCTCGTGGACAAATGCTCCTGGACAGGCAAGGAAGGTGGGGCGGTTAGCTGCCACTGATGCTTTTTAGCAGCTGGTGCGTTAAGGTGTTATTGACCTTATTCAAGCAGCATTTTCCACGGTACTTTTAGGACAGACCCACTAATATCCCAAAGAAGGAGGGCCGGACACGCTACGGTTACCCGGGCAGCATTTTCCCACAAAGGCAAACTTTTTAAACCCCTTCCCGATTCCCAACGTGAAGGGACGGCTGGCGGGAGCTGGCCGTCACCGGGAGGTGTATGATATGGCAAGGATACACGCGAGAAAGAGAGGGAAATCCGGCTCCAAAAGGCCGCCAAGGACTGCCCCACCCACGTGGGTGGAATATACCGCTGAAGAGGTCGAAAACCTCGTTATAAAGCTCAGGAAGGAAGGCCACAGCACTGCAATGATAGGGACTCTTCTCAGGGATCAGTATGGCATTCCGAGCGTTAAGCTGATTACAGGCAAGAAGATAACCCAGATACTCGAAGAAAACGGCCTTGCTCCCGACATTCCGGAAGACCTGATGTTCCTAATCAGAAAGGCCGTCAAGCTCAGGAAGCACCTTGAGCTGCACCCGAAGGACAAGCACTCAAGGCGTGGCTTACAGCTCACGGAGAGCAAGATAAGGCGCCTCGTCAAGTACTACAGGAGAACAGGCAAGCTTCCTGCCAAGTGGAGATATGATCCAGAGCAGGCCAGGCTGCTCGTTCGCTGACCCCTTTCCTTCTTCTTTCCGGGTGATAAGATGGACAGGAGTGCATTTTTGGAAAAGGTGAGGGAAGGGGCAGAACTGATTAAAATGCACATAGAGTTAGGTCACACCATCAGGCTGATTTCCCACAGGGATGCCGATGGAATAACTGCCGGAGGCATCTTGGCAAAGGCAATCGCCAGGGAGGGCGGGAGCTTTCAGCTGAGCATAGTCAAGCAGCTCAGCGAGGACTTCATAAAGGAACTTGCCAGAGAAAAGCACGGAATCTACGTTTTCAGCGATCTTGGAAGCGGCTCAATGGGTTTGATTGAGAGATATCTTGAGGATTCAGATGTACTCGTTGCTGATCATCACCCTCCCGAAAAGGAGGAATTCTCAAATGAAGCCCATCTCATTGTAAATCCGACTCTCTACGGAGCAGACAGCGTCAGGGATTTAAGCGGCTCCGGAACCGCATATTTTGTTGCGGCGGAGATGAGCAAAGACAACAGGGATTTGAGCTATCTCGCACTGGTCGGAGCAGTTGGGGACATGCAGGAAATAGATGGCACTTTTCATGGAATGAACCTCGATATAATCAGGGACGGGGAGGAGCTCGGTATCGTGGAGGTTCGCAAGGAGCTCAGGCTGTTCGGCAGGGAAAGCAGAAAGCTCTCACAGATGTTAGCATATGCCACAAATCCCGAGATTCCAGAGATAACAGGAGATGAGCGGAAGGCGATCGAGTTCCTGAGAGCCAAAGGCTTTGATC
>JALSON010000245.1 GCA_026986455.1 Thermococcaceae archaeon
GGGTGATATCTGCAGCCGCAGGGACATATCTGATTAAAAACCGCCTTGTTAGGAGACCTGGAGCCCGGGACATCCGGCTCCTCATCTCGTATTCATCCTTTGCATTCCTCGGAACGCTCTCGGGTGTTTTTCTGATTCAGGGCCCGTATTTTCTGAGCGAGAAGCTTGGAAGCGCCGGTATAGCGGGCAGGGTTTCAGCCTCCCTTTCGGCCGCTTTCCTCCTCACATACCTTCCTCAGGTTCTCCAGTCTGCCATAATGCCCCTGTATTCCTACAAATACGGCAGGGAGGAGATGGGGTATGTTAAAAACCTGTCCGAAAAGCTAACAGGGGTTCTGATTCTGGCAACCGCCATCATCGTATTCCTCCTGCTCCTCTTCGGGAGGGAGGTGCTTTCGATTTTCTTTGGCTTCTCGCTGGGAGATGAGTTCTACATTGCGCTCATTGCGGTTGAGGTTTACATTGCCTATAACCCGAGCATAGTCGCTTTAAGTTCAACAAAATATGTTCAGAGGGCAAGCATGGTGGCATTGCTTGGTGCGCTCGCTTCTCTTATTTCCTGGTTTTTCCTGATACCCTCCTTCGGGGAGTACGGCACGATGATGGGGCTCTTGGAGGGGTATGCATTGATTCTGTTAGGAACGGCATACGTTTCGATGAAGACCCTGGGTGTATCCCCCTCGGTCTATAAACCTCTCCTCCTGGCAGCTATCCTCCAGATGTCTGTATTTATTTCAAAAACCGCCCTTGCCGTGGCATTTCTTGTATTTCTGATGGTCTTAAGGGGGGAGCTGTTAAATTTAATAAATCTCATCAGACTCTTCCGTGGTAGAGAATTTTAACCAGCTCGGCCGGCAGTCCTTCATTCCTTATGCGTTCCTCTATGATTTTTTTATCGTACTCGACTTCCACGAACTTCGTGTGGAGCGTGCTAACATCTATGAGCGCGAATGTTGCCCTGTGCTCCCTCCCCGGAGGGAGCCCTATGCTGCCGGGGCACACAACCCTTCCATATCTCGTCATGGCATTCACAGGATATTTCGGCGATGAGACAAGCAGAATCTCGTAATCCTTTACCGGCCGCATTATGGCCTCGTAGTATGAAGTTGGCTGTTCCGGCAGCACCCTTCCTTCAAATGGGTTCAGAGGACTGCCATAAACCCCGAATATGCTGTTCTTTCCAATCCTGTCCACGAGGTATATCGGGATGTCTCTGATGAATTCCCTTCCTTCATGGCCCAGCTTCTCCCACGTGTATTTAAGCGCCCTCCTAAGATAGCCGGGAATGCCCAGACTGTCAATATAATCAGGCCTCTCGGCTTGGGCGATGATCTGGTCATACTCACCGCGGATAATCTTTACGCTGCTGTTCTTTATGAGGCTTTTTACGCTCTTCACAATCTCCCGGGGGTATGGGAATGTTCCTGTGATGTTGCCGAGGATGTAGTATTTTTCTATCTCATATCCTTCCTCTTTGAGTTCTTCTATCCTTTCCAGGGCCTTTATCAGTGCGGGAAAATTCCCGTTTATGTTTGCAAGAACAGCCACGTGGGCCATTGACTCACCCCCGATATTTTTCTTACCCAAATTAACTAAAAGCATCAAAAATATTTAAAGGTTTCGGGGCCCGGGGTGAGAAAAGCTATCCTCTCACATCCCTCCAGAGCGCTAAACTCCCAAAACTGAGCTTTTTAACAGCACGTTTAGATGTGAAATCCTTCTGGGGAAGTTCTTAACTGAGAATCACATTGATGGCGGACCGGCGGGGATTTGAACCCCGGACCTGCGGCTTAGGAGGCCGCCGCCCTGTCCTAGCTAGGCTACCGGTCCACTGCCCGCTATCTCCTCAAGGAGAAGGATATTTAAACTTTGCGGTGGATTTGGGAATGGTGATGCTTTTGGTGGATGAGCTTGACAGGAAAATATTATCCCTGTTGCAGAGAGATGCCCGGCTTTCATACAGGGAGATTGCAAAAGAGCTTAAAGTTGCTGTTGGGACGGTTTACAACCGCCTCAAACGGATGGAGGAGAGGGGAATTATCCTCGGCTTTGCACCGAAGCTTAACTATGAAAAACTGGGCTATGAGCTAACCGCGATAATAGGAATAAAGGCTCAGGGGAAGAAGATCATAGAGATTGAGAGGGAAATAGCGAAGAACGAGCACGTGACGTGTGTCTATGACGTTACGGGGGAATACGACATCATAGCGGTGGCCAAGTTCAGGGGACGGGAGGACATGAACAGGTTCGTTAAGTGGCTGCTCTCAATTGACGGAGTGGAGAAAACCAACACGCACGTTGCCATGGATATAGTAAAAGAGGATCTGCAGCTCCCCCTTTAGCCTGTTAG
>JALSON010000246.1 GCA_026986455.1 Thermococcaceae archaeon
ATGACGATGCGAAAATGGATGGCTTCAGAAGCAGGGGAGAGCTCATCGATGCCCTAAAGAGGCACTATAAAAACATAAAACCCGATACAAAGGTTGCAGTTGTGCAGTTTGAGCTGAAGGAAAAGTTCGGGAGGGAGATTCTATCCTCGGATTTTCCCTACGAGGGCAACAACCCGGCCGAGATTGCGGAGCTGGCGTTGAAGCATCTGAACCTGCCCGATGATGACAGAAAGCTCCTGGAGCTCTTCCTCAAAGCCGGAAGTCTGAGAAAGGCAGCATACAGACTCGGAGGACTCAACAGGAGGTATATAATCAGGGAGGTTCTCAGGAGGGCATACGAAGAACTGAAAAGAAAAGGCGTTATGGGGCCAAAGCTTTAACGCCCTCCAGAATGCTTATCCTTCCGCCTTCGCCATCCTTAACGGCTGAGAGTTCTATTGGGATCAACTTGAAGGTTCCACCGTGGATTATATGCCTCAGCTCCCGCTCAAATGCCTCCATCTCGGACTCATCCCTGAACTCCACCCTGGCTATAAAGTCGTATTCTCCGTAGAGCCAGTACCCCTCAACCGGGAGCCGTCTCAGTATCTCATCTCTAACACCCCAGACAAGGAGAATCGCTTCGAGTTTCACCACCTCCCATCCTTTCACCTTCGGAAGTCCTGAAGGGATAAAAGTCTTTCCAAGGATTTTCCATCATAAATGCAAGTTTTTGAAGATTTTTCATAGCAGAATTGTCTTTATGCCAGCCGCCCGCAGGTGCCGAAAAGTCTTTAACCTTCCTGATCCCTATGAAATCGGTGGTGGCCATGCTTAAAGCCGTCTTCTTTGACTTCGTGGGCACGCTCATAACCAAAAAAGGGGAGAACATCACCCACCAGAACATCATGAGGGAGGTTCTCAGGAAAGCCGGCAGGAGTGAGCTCGACTATTTGATGGTCTGGGGTGAATACGAGGAGGAGACAGGCAAACGATTCCGGGAGCTTGCAGGGAAGCCATATGTGAGGATAAGGGACGTCGATACAGAAGCCCTGAGGAAAATTGCAGAGCGCCACGGCTTCACAGTTCCGGAGGACTTCTGGGAGATAAACATATCCATGCACGAGCGCCATGGAGAGCTTTTCCCCGATGCTCTGGAGACGCTCAGGTCTCTAAAGGCTCTCAGCCTTCATCTCGGCATCATAACCGACTCGGACAACGACTACATCAAAGCCCACCTCAAAGCCTTAGGCATCTACGACCTCTTCGACAGCATAACGACGTGCGAGGATGCGGGATTTTACAAGCCTCATCCTGCCCCCTTCATGCTTGCCCTTGAGAGGGCCGGTGTAAGACCGGAGGAAGCCATCTACGTCGGCGACAACCCTGCGAAGGACTGCGTTGGGGCTAAGAAGGTTGGCATGATGAGCGTTCTCCTTGATCCGGGGGCTGAGAGGAGGGAGCTCTGGAGGAACTGCGACTTCGTGGTGTCAGGGCTGGGCGAGGTCGTTGAAATCGTGAAAGGTCTGATGAAAAAATGAAGGGTCAGCAACGGCAGGGTTCTTCATCGGCCAAAGCCTCGCATAGCGAAATTTTCGTCATCCCCCTTCTTTTCACCCCTTAAGCCGCTGGTATGCAACGTAAAGCCTCTGGAAAACCGTTATCCATGCAAGAACCGCAACCGCATAGACACCGTACCCAACGCAGCCTAAGAGCGCGGTGATGATTATTACCAGCAGCCGCTCGGCCCTCTCGGCTATGCCAACCGCCAGCCTTCCGGAGCCTGCAAGCTCGGCCCTGCACCTCTCGTAGCTCACCAGATAGCTCCCCATGAAAGCTATGAACGCAACACGCCAGTCCACGAGGTTTCCGAGGGCTATTCCGAAGAGAACCGCTCCATCGCTTATTCTATCGAAGGTGGAGTCAAGGAATGCCCCAAAGCGGCTCGTCTTCCCCGTGAGCCTCGCGAGAGTCCCGTCGAGGGCATCTATGAGCGAGCCGAAGAGCAGGACGAGTGCCGCTATTACCTGCTCGCCCCGGTAGAAGAAGTAAGCACCGGCGAGGCTTATCAGCAGGCCGAGAACCGTTATCTGGTTAGGTGTAACGCCGGCCCTCGCGAGGGGCCCGACAATCGCCTCCAGGTAGCCCTTTACGTTTCCTCGATAGCGGTTGAGAACCATGTCCATCACTCCAGCTCGATTACCTTCTTGCCCCTCTCCTGCGGGACTATTTTGAGCTTTGCGTTCTTAAAGCTCTTCCTCAGGCCATTTCCTTCCAGAAGCCTGTCGAGGAAGACCGCTAAGGCTGCGACCTCGCTGTGGGGCTGGTTTCCAACGGCGACGTTGTAGTCAGCGAGCTCATAAACGT
>JALSON010000247.1 GCA_026986455.1 Thermococcaceae archaeon
GCAGACTCTGATCAGCCTCCATTTCTATGTAGATGTTGAATGCATTATTCTCATTTTTTAGATTCTCGAGTTTTGTCAGCCACTCTCTAAAAACATCGTACGTGTAAGGTATGTAATCATTAGCTCCCCTTGCAATGGCACCTCTTTGGTAGTAATTGGGTTGTACAAAAATGTAATCAAAGAGCCTCGAAAGACTGAAAATATTAGTTCCTTCAAGTACTAGTGTACAGGCAGAGGGTATCCATATAAGCTTCTTGTTTAAGTTTCTCACATAAGCCGATATCTCTTCAATGTCTTCCTCATACACTGTCCCATCGCTCACCTACCACGCATCCTCTAGGCTCCAGTAGAATCTCTTTAACTTTCCTCCAGTCGAGTCTAAAACTCCATCAATCCACCCTTTCCAGTAGGACACTCCCCTAACACCCTTGCTGGAAACATCTGTGTTATTTAATACAGGGATAGAAGCGAAGTAGTCAATAAAACCTTCAAAGTGCCTGTTTAACCAGCTTCCAACCTTGTTTCCATCGTAGTACCCATCATTATATGAATATCCCCGTTGTGGAGTGCTCTTCCCTTCACCGTCAAGAATCACTGCATAATTGAACCCTAACTCTTTAAAGTCATCAATAGTTGCAGGGACACCCTGCCAATTTTCATCTCTTCCTTTTATCATTCTTGACTCGTATTCATCTCCATTCCACTTAACCCACCATAATCCGAAGTTTGCCATATGATACCACCATTAGCTATAGTACCACTTGTCTATAAAAAGTTTTCTATTGTTACAAATTGGTTTAAAAGGCTAAATAAAATAAATCGAGCAGGTAAAAATTCGTTACTAATCCTTCTTTCTTCAAATGAATTGTTTTAACGATAAGATTATCAATCAAGAGCACGAAGATGAAGACATTTCGTCATTCTCTAAACCTCTCGTAGATTAATTCGTCTATATATCTCCCGTCGCTCCAGACGTGTTCCCTCAGCCTCCCAGCCAAGATAAAGCCGTTTTTCTCAAGAACTCTAATTGATGTTTTGTTGTCGGCGTGAACCTTTGCCCAGACCTTGCGGAGGTTGAGGTGAGCGAAGGCGTATTCGCAGAGTAATCCGACGAGTTCGCTTCCGTAACCCTTCCCTCTCTCCTCCGGCGAGAGGTAATATGAAAAAACTTAAAAATATTTGGCGAAAACTCACTCATGTTCAAAATGGAGAGATGGTTCAAAGGCTTCCTGCTGACCATTGGACTTAGTGCGATGGTGGTCTCAAACAAGTTCATCAACTTAGGCCCGGCCCAGAGGTTTCTCTGCATTGGGGAGATAGCCTTCCTTGTCTTTGCCGTCCTAAAGCTTTCAGGTTACAGTCGGGAAGAGCTCGGCCTCGGCGGGGAGTTCAGCTTTGCCAAACACGTTCTCTTCCCCTTCGTTTTCTTCGTGCTCCCTCTTGCAGTCGTGATCTTTCTCCCCCACAATACTATGCCACCTTGGAAGTTCATCCTCTACTTCCTGAATTTTCTCATCATAGCGGGCCTCGTTGAGGAACTTCTCTTCAGAGGTCTGCTATTTGCGTCCCTTGAGGAACGTTTCGGCGGTTGGATTGCCCTCCTCGGAAATTCAGCAATACATTGGCTCCTTCACTTCGCCGCTGGACTCAACGTATCCCAGCTCATCGCGGCATTGATACTCTCTTCATACCGGCTTACCTTCAGGAGGATAGAACCGCTAATCATCGTCCACGGATTGTGGGACGCGACGTTCATAGCATTGAAACCCGAGTTTAAGGGTTCCTCGGCCCTTCTAATACTCCTGCCCGTCTGGGGCGGGGCGTTGCTTTCCCTCATTGTCTACCTCGCTGAAAAGGGGATGGAGGAAACAAAAGGTGATGCTTCCGAGGGTTAATGCCCTGTTATACGGGCGTAAGAATGCTCAGAATGGAAAGATGACCATCTCTCCGCCCTTAACACCAAGCGCGAGGTTTTCACTTAAGACCTCCACCCATCCGTTATTCCAGAGTTTCTTGACCTTCGGCTTCCCCTCTCCGGAAATCTCGACCACAACCGCCTTGCCGTCGAGCTCACCTCCAACGAGGAACTTATCCCCCGCAGGCAGCAGCGAGGTGGCGCTTCCCTCACCGAGCTAGATTTCCCGCTCTCCAACCTGAACCCAGAAGTTTTCCCCGCGGTATCCGGCCAGCACGGGCTTTTCCTGCCACCGGCATGCCGTCAGCGCTATTCCCTCCGTAAGGGTTTCCTCGTGGAGAAGCTCTCCATCGAAGTCAAAATCAAATGACTTGACCTTCCAGCCGTTCTCTTTAACGCTTCCGATGAGCCTTAGACCGTTTCTCT
>JALSON010000248.1 GCA_026986455.1 Thermococcaceae archaeon
CAAAACCGTCATCAAAGAGCCAATCAACGAGCTGTACCTCTCAGAGATATACGCAAGGGTTCCTTTGCCAAGACTGATAAAGGCATACATGGAGAACCTTCAAATCGTTCTCCCATACGTTGAACTGCTCATTCACAGGCTTCCCGGGAGAGTAGTAGTCACCTCCGACCACGGGGAGCTGTTCGGAGAAAAGGTTCTCCCACTGATTCCAATCAGGGTGTATGGGCATGGCATAGGGAGAAATCCAAGCCTGATACACGTCCCGTGGTGGGTCATTGAAGAAAACGATAAAGAAATGCTCCGGCCTGTTAAGGATATCAAAAAGGAGATTATAAAAACAGAGCTGAAACTTGGTCTCAGGGACACCATCTCGGAAAGGCTACGGTTGAAAGGTGCTATACGCAGGCTAAAAATGAATGGACTCGTCTGAGGGCAAAGTTACAGAACGGCGAGCAATCCAGGCCATTTTCCGCAGGAGCCTTGGATTTTCAATGAGTCCGGCAATCTCTTTCTCAAGCTCTGCTGCACTCAGTTCTCTAAGTATAACCCCATTCTTCTTGTGTATGCGAACCTTCGCTCCAACGTTTGGGGAGACAACAACAGGAACGCCTGAGGCTAAAGCTTCCAGTACAACCATGCCAAATGACTCAAAAGAAGAAGGCAGCACGAGAATAGAAGCAACGGAATAAATACCCTGCAGGGATTGGGGGTCATCAATCCTACCAAGGAACCGGATTTTATCTTCGATTCCCAGCTCGGCTGAAAGATTGATGTACTCTTTTTTCATGTTGCCCTCCCCCACGACCCAGAGTTCCCAGTCTGGGAACCTTTTGTGAAGTTTAGAAAACGCTGCGAGAAGAATATCAAGATTCTTAAAGCGGTGATATTTTCCAAGCTGACCAACAAAGAGGATAATGTTTCGTCGAGTCTTTAAAAAGTTCCTGAGGAGGTATTTCTTTGGGAGTATTATCGGCGGAGGCACGATCTTTGAGTTGTATCCCCTCTGCCTGAGATACTCCCACACCACCTTTGAAACGGAGGTTATATTAACTCCCCTAAGAGTGAACCGCTCAAGGGTCATAGAGTACAGCTCAGCCAGTGTGTCCAGTGTTTTCGAGTTTTTTTTCAGGCCAACTGTGTGGTAGATCAGCTCAACAGGTAAGCCCTTAAGTTTGGCAAAGAAAACTGCTATATCCGCCGCAAAGGGTACAGGAGTGTGTGCAACGACAAAGTCAGAGTGCTTTACTTCTCTGGCCACTTCAATTACAAATCTAAAACTGACAGGGGTGTTCGAAAGTATGAAAAGGGGCTTTATCCGACGGATTCTTATTTCACCAATGAAATCCTCCCTTTCATCTCCCCGGGTTATACACAACACTGAGACATTGTGTTTCTTGGACAGTTTTTTGGCCATCCACAGTGCATACCTCTCGAGGCCACCTCCCTCAGGGTAAAAATAGGGAGAAACCATAAGGACCCTATGCTTCATCACTGCGCTCCCCCTTGAGCATATACATACTAATGAAGAATGAGAAGAATATCACGGATAATCCCAGAGTCGTTAGAGTGAGCACTAACACCGACTCCCTAAGCATGAATAGGGCTCTGTACCCCGACGAACTCCATCTTGTGAAGATGTAGCCCCCGAGGAGCACGCCCACAAGAAACATTATTCCTCCAACGAGAAGGCCCTCTTCTAGGACGGAATATCTCATGAAAAACCTTGTCAATCGTGTTGGCTCATCAATGCCTTCATTTACAGCGTAAACCCTTGCCGAGATTCCAAACGCCAGTATCTGAAAGCCGAGCAGGGTCATTGCACTACCTAAAATCAGAGTGTGAAGCCTCTCTGGCCTAAGAAAGTATGCATAACCCATCAGACCGACACCCATAGTCATGAAAACCACTGCAGGAAGAAGGAAGAGATAGGAGGGAGAATAAAGCATCATAAGCCTCAAGTGCCTCCACCCATCCCTGAAGGAGCTGAGCTTTGACTCCCCTATTCTGGGATGGTACTTTATTGGAACCTCCGCTATGCGAAGGTCCCTCCTTGCAGCCTCAATTACCATCTCGCTGGCGAATTCCATCCCCCTGCACTTGAGGGGGAGTCCTTCAAGGACGTCCTTTCGTATCGCCCTCATGCCACAGTGGGCATCGCTTACACCTGCATTGAAGAGGAGGTTGAGTATCCACGTGAGAAGAGGATTCCCAATGTGTCTGTGGAGCCAAGGCATAGCCACATTCTCAATCTCACCCTTAAGCCTAGTACCAATAACGAAATCAGTTTCTCCTCGAAAGAGAGGTTCCAAAAGCTTAGGGATGTCATCAGGATCATAACTGC
>JALSON010000249.1 GCA_026986455.1 Thermococcaceae archaeon
AGGGGCGCACTTGTGGTGGCCACGAGGGACTGGCATCCGGAGAACCACATTAGCTTCAGGGAGCAGGGCGGCCCGTGGCCAAAACACTGCGTTCAGGGGACGAGAGGAGCGGAGTTTGTCGTTGAACTGCCTGCAGATGCCGTGATAATCTCAAAGGCCACCGAACCGGATAAGGAGGCATACTCCGGCTTCGAAGGAACGGAGCTGGCGGAGCTGCTTAAAAAACGCGGAGTTAAGCGGGTCTACATCTGCGGGGTTGCAACCGAATACTGTGTGAGGGCCACGGCTCTCGATGCCGTAAAACACGGTTTTGAGGTTTACCTGCTTCTTGATGCAGTTAAGGGGATAAATCCTGAGGATAAAAAGAAAGCTTTAAAGGAGCTTGAGGGGAGGGGTGTTAAACTGCTGAAGTCCGGACTTTTGTGATTTCCTTCCACTCCCTCAACAATGTTAGCGTAACGTTCAGGACAATCGGGCCAATCAGTACTCCCTTCACCCCAAATGCCCAGATGCCGCCAACCATACCGATAAACACTATTGTTTCATCGAGCTTGGCTTCCTTTGCCACGAGAACAGGTCTTATGGTATAATCGGGCAGGGGAGAAACCAGAACAGCCCCATAGATGGAGATGCCGATGGCCTTCCAGAGAGCACCCATTTTGTAAAAGTATATAGCCGCCCCGACCCAGAACATCCAGCCTTCGAGGAGGGGCACGAAACTGAATATGATTGTCAGAAGCCCTGCTATGATTGCGGTGTAGATATCAGAGACCCCAAAAATCAGAAACCCGAGGGTCATTAAAAAGCCCTTGGCTATATTCAGAAAAAGCCACGCCCTTATCAATGCGTGGAGCGTTATGTCGACACTGCTGATTATCTTTTCACCGAGCTCTGCATGCTTCCGCGGAAAGAGGGACTCTATCTGCCTTCTGATCTCGCGGGAATAAAGCAGGGAGTAGTATAAAACGAAGAAGAACACCACGAGCTGCAGGAGGTAGGAGGGGAGGGAAAAGGCCTGGGCCGAAATGTATTTTGAGATGTTCGGGCCAAGCTGGTTGAAAAAGCTGTTTACCACCCGGGATATCCCCATGGGAAAGGGGAAGCTCTTAGCCCATTCTGCAAGTGCGGCAAAATCTCCGTAGAACGAGGTGACCAGCTTTCCGAAGATGAGCACCAGCTCCACTGTCAGGAGTGCCCCCATCATGAGCAGAACGGATGTGATAAGCAGCGCGGAATTTTTGTGCCCTCTTTTCTGTGAAAGCTTCCTGTGGATTGGATACACGGCATACGCTGTAATAATGCCAAAAAAGATGGACGTTACTAAAGGTTCAACGACTCTCCAGCTTGTATACAGCACAAGTCCAATGAATGCTGTCCATGCTATGGTCTCGGGCTTCATACGACAGACTTATTAACTCTTCGTTTTATATCTTTTCTTCTTTTGAAGGCCTCGAGGCGGGGGGTAAACACTCTAAAAGTGGATACTGAAAAGGGTTAAATACTTTTATACATTAGGGATGAGTGATTCCGATGTACCTCACTCAAAAGAACCACCTTCGAGTTGACAAGAAGACCTACAAAACTCTCCACATACTCTCCCACCTATCCAAAGACCTTTACAACCTCACCCTGTACGTGACGAGACAACACTACGAGCTTAATGGGACTTTCCTACCCTATACCAAAGCCTACCACATCTTAAAGGACAGCGAGCCTTACAAACTTCTTCCAAGCCAAGTCATTCCGTTTGGCCTTTTCAAACAAAAACTTAGGGCAAAGTGCGAGCGTTACGGGATTAACTTCTATTGAAGTTGATGAAAAATACACGAGTAAAGTTGATGCTCTGGCTTTAGAGCCAATAGGGAAGAAGGGGAAGTATTGGGGCAAAAGGATAAAGAGAGGGCTTTACCAGTCCACAACCGGAACGCTGATTAACGCTGACGTGAACGGTGCATTGAATATTTTGAGGAAGGTAGCCGGTGATTCCTCCGTTGGGAGGGTAACCGGTAGTGGCCGTGTGAACCGGCCTGTGAGGGTGAGGCTACCTTGGGGTGGTCTCACTCCTCCCGAAGCCCTGTCCGCAAGGGCGGGGTAGGTCACAAAACATGCGAAGTGGTCCCCATGGAGAATGAACTCATGGAAAGGATAAAGGAATATATACGGGCCGGAGACAGGTTTCTTGAGGAGAACAAAAGCAGACTGGCATTTAAATCTTATATGGAGGCACTCTATGCCATCAGCGTTTATCTTGTCTACAGGGATCTGGGGATGCTTCTGCCTGCAGGGGCGGCGGTTGGGGTGCTTAGAAGC
>JALSON010000250.1 GCA_026986455.1 Thermococcaceae archaeon
TCACGGCTCGAATGTCGATGTCCTCCTGGCAGCAATTGAAGAGTTTATTCCAACACCGGAGAGGGACACGGGAAAGGATCCCAAGATGCTCGTTCTGAGGAGCTTTGATGTCAACAAACCCGGAACAAGGCCCGAGAAACTCGTCGGGGGTGTTATCGGCGGTTCAATAATTCAGGGCAAGCTCACGGTCGGCGAGGAGATAGAGATAAGGCCGGGGGTTCCGTATGAGGAGCACGGAAGGATAAAATATGAGCCGATTACAACTGAAATAGTATCCCTCCAGGCCGGCGGAAGGTTCGTTGAGGAGGCATATCCCGGCGGTCTTGTCGGTGTCGGCACCAAGCTCGATCCGTTCCTGACAAAGGGCGACCTGATGGCCGGAAACGTCGTGGGCAGGCCCGGACACCTGCCTCCAGTATGGAGCGAACTCGGCCTTGAGGTCCACCTCCTTGAGAGGGTCGTTGGAACAGAGGAGGAGCTCAAAGTCGAACCCATAAAGAGAAGGGAGGTTCTCCTTCTCAACGTCGGGACGGCGAGAACCATGGGTCTCGTTACCGGCCTCGGGAAGGACGAGGTTGAGCTGAAGCTTCAGCTCCCGATATGTGCCGAGCCCGGGGACAGGGTTGCCATAAGCAGGCAGGTTGGCTCAAGGTGGCGTCTCATAGGCTACGGCTTCATTAAGGAGTGATTCTCCTTTCTTTTCGGTGATTTTTATGGGTATGGGCAGGGGCATTAAGGAATGGCTCGTGCTCCCGGACACGAATTTTCTCCTGATTCCGGGGCAGTTCGGTGTTGATATAATCGGAGAGCTGAACAGGGTTTTGGATGTCAGGTTTAATATCGTTCTTCCCACGGCGGTTATGAGGGAGCTTGATGTTATAGAGCGGAAGGCCAGAGGAAGGGACTTAATGGCCGTTAGGATGGCCAAGAAGCTCGCAGGAAGGTTTGAGAGGATAGAAATAGGCCGGTTTGGAGAGAAACCCACGGATGAGCTTATATATGAGTTTGCGGTTAAAACTCCCGGCGTGATAGTGTGCACCAACGACAGGGAGCTGAAGAAAAAGCTCCGTGCAAAAGGTGTTCCCGTCATCTACCTGCGCTCGAAGAAAATCCTTGAGCTTGAGGGCATGCTGGGATAAGGTTTAAATCCTCATCGCTTCCTTTTATTCCGGTGGGAAAAATGTACAGTGAGGATTCTCTTCTTGAGGAAATAAGGGCACTTCTCGGGGACGATGAGCTCTACCGCATGTATGAGGATGCATTCAATGAGTACCGCTACTACTTTGAGACCACAAATTACATCGTCCTGAACGTCTACCGCTTCAACGACCACGGCCCGATCCACGTTCTCCTGACAACGAGGAGGGCTCTTGAGATTCTCAGAATCCTTGAGCGGTTCGGCATAGAATCCACGGCTCAGAAGCTCGGAAAGCCCTTCAGATGGAGCAAATTTATAGTGGCATTCGGCGCTCTCTTTCATGACGTGGGCAACATGATACACAGGGAGGAACACTACCGCTTCAGCGTTATCCTGGCAGAGCCCATAGTGAACAGACTCGCGGAGGAGTTTGAGAAAGACGACCCGCTCCTCCTGAAGGCTTTAACGCTGAACGCCATCTACACCCACGATGAGGCCGTCCCCTGCACCACACTTGAGGGCAGTGTGGTTACCATAGCGGACGGCTGCGACATGGAAGCCGGGAGAAGCAGGCTCGTTCATAAGAGGGACAAGGTCGACATACACGCGGTTTCAGCCCTTGCAATTGAGCGTGTTGAAATTCAGGAGGGCGATGAGAGGACGCCTGTGGTGGTGAATATATGGATGAAGCATCCCGCGGGCATCTTTCAGGTGGATGAGATACTCACGAAGAAGGTTCAGAGCTCCCTTCTTGAGGGGAGGGTTAAGATAATCATACACGTGGGGGAGGAGCTCCTTGAGAAGGTCGTCTGAGCTGCTTGAGGCCTACCGGGACCTCAAATATCTCCTCAACAGGGGCTACAGGAAGAGGGTGGCTCTGGATTTTGTGGCCAACCACTACAGGCTAACGTTGAAGCGGCGGCACTTCCTCGCCAGATGCGTTTTCTCTGACGCTGAAATTGCGGAGAGGCGGAAAAAGCTTGTGGATGCTAATTTTCTCAGGGGCAGGGTTCTCGGGGTAGACGGGTTCAACGTTCTGATAACCCTTGAATCGCTGATTGAGGGGAGGGCTATACTGTGCGAGGATGGACTCGTCAGGGATTTGAAGTACCAGAGGGGCTACAGGATTTCTGAGAGTACCGGGAGCAGGATTGAAATGCTC
>JALSON010000251.1 GCA_026986455.1 Thermococcaceae archaeon
ACTTTACTCAAGTGCAAACCCCTTTCAAACATAACTCTTGAAGAAGCATGCCGACTTTTGAGCACTCCTTTCTGACAGTTAAACCTTTTTGGTCAAGCTTTGCGCAAGCAAAGCTTGCTGGGGGGCTAACGCCCCCACACCCCCAATCAGCCCTTGCTGACGCAAGCGCTGGCGGAAGGTTGAGTGCTTTTTTGATTTTCAGTTTTTTAGTGGGTTTGTTCTCAACTTTGCTTTTTGGTGAATGTTCCACTTTTAAAACGGCGTCCGAAGGACGCCAATAATAAGTTGGAACCGCTTTAAAGTTTCCATTGACGTTAAACCCCTACCTGGGATTATTCAATCAGTGCACAACTGATTTTCTGCTTTCTTCCAAATGAACCTCCTACTGTGGCGGGTTCTTTCTTCTTATCTCCCAATAACAATTTTGTAATGGGATTTGACTTGTCATTCTTTGAGTCCTGAGTACACAAGCAATGCTCTTTTACTCTCTTTTCTTTTGACTTGTTCTCGTCGTTTTGGTACGGTTGAGAGTTGGAAGCTCTACGAAAAAAAATATAATTTATTCGAACTTATTATTAGAAAATCTTTTAAGGAGTTTGGCATTACATGTTGTGATGACCTCTTGAGGTGATCAGGGTGTTGGTTAGGAAACTGTTTTTGATAATCTCTTTGGTTTTTCTGATAACTGCCCCCCTAACATACTCCTGCAGAGATATTGGTACTGTGGTACTTCGCCCATTGGATAGTGACATGAATGTTCTTTCTTCCCTCTCGACTGATAGGGGATTTCAGGAAGTCAGAGGGAATCTTAAGGAATATTCCATATATTTAGCTGATCCAAAGACCGTTTTGGGAGATGCGAGGAAAGGAGAGCTTCACCTTGAAATCAGGAGTCAGAAGTTTGAGCTTGTCATCGAGCTAGACACAAAAATCTACACCACTATGCGGAACGCTGCTTCAGATGGATACAAGTATCCTGAGTTCTCGGATAGATACAACCATGGCGATGAGTTCCACGACAATGCGAGAAGAATAAAAGAGACCGCCCCCATCATCCAGAACTACAGCTGAGGGATGAACATGAATTCTCGCTGTTGTAGCTTATTTTTTGTTTTCCTTATCGTTACCTTAGTTTTTTCTCTCGGTTGCATTCAAAACACCACCCAGAATACGGGCAGTGTTTCCAGTAATGGCAATATTGAAATGGAAGTTGTATTCCCCAAGTGCGCATCGGGAACATTCAACATAACTTTGCTGATTAAAAACACAGGAAATTCCTCCGTTCTACTGCTGAAACCGATAACGTTCATAACAGTCCAATTTGAGCTTTATTATCCAGACGGGACAAAGATTAGGTACATTGGTCCCATGCCGACTTACCTTCCCCTGACTGATAAGGATACCCTTGTTCTAAGGAAAGGCGAAGTCATTGAAAGGCAGATTTCATTAAACACCGGCTGGTGGGATACAGGTGGTGGAAACTACCGACTTCTTGTTGTCTACGATACAGAGAACGTCAGGACAAAAACCACCCGGAGAGTCTGGAGGGGAAGACTCGAAGCGTGGGGCTATGTTGATTTTGGAGGTTGTCCTTGAGAGCCAAAAGAGTTGCCAGTGGGAAGAGTGGCTGGTTTCTTCTAAGTGGGCTCCTTCACCTTTATAAACCCCTTTTCTTATCCCCGCACATGAGCCACTACTACTCCGAGGAGCCGAACGTCCCGCTGAAGACCAAGACGATAGAGGTCTGCATTAGAGGCCAGTGTTTCAAGTTCATAACCGCCAGTGGGGTCTTTTCATTCGGGAAGCTCGACCGGGGGACGGAACTGCTCATAGAAAGTATGATACTTGATGGGAACTGGCGCGTCCTTGATCTGGGCTGCGGCTACGGGGCTATAGGGATAGTGGCCTCCCGGTTTGTCGGGCAGGTTGTAATGACGGACATCAACAGGAGAGCAATAAGCATAGCAAAGAAAAACTTAAAAATCAACGGCGTTAAAAACGCAGAGGTAAGGTGGGGAAGTCTCTACGAGCCCGTTAGGGGTGAGAAGTTCCACAGCATAATAACAAACCCCCCCGTGCATGCCGGTAAAGAAGTGCTGAGGGAAATAGTTATAAATGCTCCTCTGCATCTTCACGATGAAGGCCTGCTTCAGCTCGTGATTAAGACGAAGCAGGGCGCAAAATATATTAAGGGTTTAATGGAGGAGAACTTCGCTGAAGTGAGAGAGCTGGTGAAGGGCTCCGGTTACAGAGTGTATGCCGGGATCGCCTAGCCTGGGATGGCGCGGGCCTTGAGAGCCCGTGGGCGTCCTGCCCACCGGGGTTCAAATCCCCGTCCCGGCGCCAAAATCCTTGCACAGGATTTGGAGGTGTATTCGTAATGACGGACAATTTCAGGCACATAGTGCGTGTAGCAGGTGTTGATTTAAACGGAAATAAACAGCTCAGATGGGCGCTCACAGGAATTAGAGGGATAGGAATAAACTTCGCGACAATGGTGCTCAGAATAGCAGGAATAGACCCGTACATGAAAGCAGGGTACCTTACAGCGGAGCAGGTTAAAAAGATAGAGGAAATTCTGGCTGACCCAGTAAAGCACGGCATTCCTGCTTGGGCAGTCAACAGACCCAAGGACTACGATACAGGGCTTGACAAGCACCTCATAACGGCCAAGCTCGTCATGGCATGGCGTGAAGACGTGAACAGGCTCAGGCGCATAAGGGCATACAGAGGAATAAGACACGAACTCGGTCTGCCCATGAGAGGGCAGAGGACAAGATCAAACTTCAGGCACGGTGCAACCCTCGGTGTTAGCAGAAGGAAGAAGTGAGGTGATTTGAATGGGAGACCCAAAGAGGCAGAGGAAGAGGTATGAAACTCCCTCTCACCCGTGGATTAAGGAGAGGCTCGACAGCGAGAGAGTTTTGATGAGGAAATACGCTCTCAAGAACAAGAAGGAGCTCTGGAAGCACGAGACCCAGCTTAAGGAATTCAGGAGAAGGGCCAGAAGGCTGTTGGCAGCGAGAGGAAGGCAGGCTGAGGTTGAGAGGCAGCAGCTCCTCCAGAGGCTTGCAAGGCTTGGTCTCCTCCCAGAGGGAGCGGCTCTCGATGACGTTCTCTCTCTGACCCTTGAGGACATTCTTGAGCGGAGACTTCAGACCATGGTCTTCAAGAAGGGCCTCGCGAGAACTGTGAAGCAGGCAAGACAGCTTATAGTCCACGGACACATAGAGGTTGCAGGTCAGGTCATAAGATCACCGAGCTACCTTGTCCTCAAAGAGGAGGAAACTGGCATAACCTATGCAAGAAACTCACCGTTCGCAAAGGAAAGCCACCCTGAGAGGATGGTTATTGAACAGGCAAAGGGTGAGGCACAATGAATGAAGGTCAGGTCAACCTCAGGAAGAAGGAGAAGTGGGGGGTGGCCCACATATACTCCTCCTACAACAACACCATAATCCACATCACGGATCTCACAGGTGCTGAGACCGTCTCAAGATGGAGCGGAGGTATGGTCGTCAAGGCTGACAGGGATGAGCCCTCACCTTACGCCGCCATGATAGCTGCAAAGAGAGCTGCCGAAGAGGCCATGGAGAAGGGCTTCACCGGAGTGCACATCAAAGTGCGCGCTCCGGGAGGAAGCAAGAGCAAATCCCCGGGACCAGGTGCCCAGGCGGCAATTAGGGCTCTGGCCAGGGCCGGTCTCAGGATAGGCCGCGTTGAGGATGTTACACCGATCCCCCACGATGGGACAAGACCAAAGGGCGGCAGAAGGGGCAGGAGAGTCTGACCCCTTTAAAACTTCTTTTTTGGTGAGAAGGTGAGAAAAATGGAAGTTAAAATTCTTGAAAAACGGGAGGACTCGGTTCGTTTTATCCTCGGAGGGGTTAGTCACACGTTTGCAAATGCCCTCAGGAGGGCCATAATTGGTGAGGTTCCGACGTTTGCTGTTGATGAGGTTGAGTTCTTTGAAAATGACTCTGCTCTCTTTGATGAGATTATTGCCCACAGACTGGCCATGGTGCCGCTAACGACCCCTGTTGATAGATTTGAACTCGATGCGCTTGATCTCGATGATTACACTGTAACACTGGGCCTTGAGTTCGAGGGGCCTGGAATGGTTTATTCGGGAGATTTGAAGAGCGACGACCCAGATATAAAGCCCGCTAATCCCAGCATCCCGATAGTCAAGCTGGCTGAGGGACAGAGAATAACCCTCAATGCATATGCAAGGCTTGGAAGGGGCAGGGATCATGCTAAATGGCAGCCGGGTTATGCATACTACAAGTATCTGACAAGGATACACATAGGCAAGGAAGTTCCGGGATGGAAAAAGCTTAAAAACCTTGCAGAAAGAAGAAAGCTGCCGGTTGAAGAGACCGACAGTGAGATCATAATAACCACATACAAAAGCTTTTACTTCCCCAGGGAATTTGATGGCTATGTGGGAAGTCTGATAATGGAAGAGGTTATACCGGATACATTTGTCTTCACGGTTGAAAGCAATGGAGAGCTGCCTGTTGAGGAAATGGTGGCCATAGCGCTCAAAATCCTCATGAGGAAGAGCGATAGGTTTATAAACGAGCTTCATAAATTAGCCGTCTGAGCGGGGGTTGCCGAGCCTGGTCAAAGGCGCGGGATTCAGGGTCCCGTCCCGTAGGGGTTCCGGGGTTCAAATCCCCGCCCCCGCACCAGAACCATAATGATCACCCCGTCCCTCGGTGCGAGAAATTTAGGAGGAATGATCATGAAGAGGACAGGTCCGACTGATATTAATTTGAGAAGGCTCATTCGCTATCTGAGAAAAAAGTCAAATGAGGAAGGAGTAAGGATATGGAAGGATATAGCCTGGCGTTTGGAGAGGCCAAGGAGACAGAGGGCTGAGGTAAATATAAGCAGGATCAACCGCTACACCAAGGAAGGCGACACGGTCATCGTCCCAGGAAGCGTCCTCGGCGCAGGGAAGCTCGGCCACAGGGTTACCGTTGCGGCATGGAAATTCAGTGAAAAGGCCAGGGAGAAGATAGTTGAGGCTGGCGGCGAGGCGATAACGATTGAGGAGCTCATGGAGAGAAATCCCAAAGGTAGTGGAGTAGTTATAATGGAGTGATGGGCTATGAGGATAATTAACGCTGAAGGTTTGATCCTTGGAAGGCTTGCATCAAAAGTTGCCAGGATGCTCCTTGAGGGCGAGGAGGTCATCATAGTCAACGCTGACAAGGCCATCATCACCGGCAACAAGGAGGATATTTTTGCAAAATTCAAGCAGAGGACAGAGCTCAGAACCAGGACAAACCCAAGGAGAGGTCCATTTTATCCAAAGAGAAGCGATGAGCTTGTAAGGAGAACTATAAGAGGAATGCTGCCGTGGAAGACCAACAGGGGAAGAAGGGCATTCAAGAAGCTCAGGGTTTATGCGGGAATCCCGAAGGAGTTCGAAGGAAAGGAATTTGAGACGATAGCGGAGGCCCACATGGCAAGGCTGGCAACTCCGAAGTACGTCACTGTTGGAGAGGTTGCCAGGTTCCTCGGTGGAAAGTTCTGAGGTGGTAGAAATGAAGGTTATCCAGACATCTGGAAAGAGAAAAACAGCCGTTGCGAGAGCCACGATAAGAGAGGGGAAGGGCAGGATCAGGATCAACCACCGGCCGGTGGAGATCATTGAGCCGGAGATGATAAGATTCACAATTATGGAACCTCTGGTCCTGGCAGGGGAAGAGATAGTCAGCAAGGTCGACATAGACGTCAAGGTAGAAGGCGGTGGAATCATGGGACAGGCCGAGGCCGCCCGTGTCGCAATCGCAAGGGCCCTTGTGGAGTGGACAAACGACATGAACCTCAAGGACAAGTTCGTAAAATACGACAGAACGATGCTTGTGGGAGATTCAAGAAGGACGGAGCCGCACAAACCGAACAGGTCGACGAAGGGCCCGAGGGCCAAGAGGCAGAAGTCCTACCGTTGAGGTTTTCATTTAATTTCCTTTGAAAGTTTGAGAAGGTGATCTGGGTGATAGTGCCCGTAAGATGCTTCACATGCGGGAAGGTCATTGGGGATAAATACTACGTGTTCAAAGAGCGGGTTGAGCAGGGTGAGGATCCCGAGAAGGTGCTCGACGACCTTGGGATTGAGAGATACTGCTGCAGGAGAACATTCCTCAGCCATGTTGAGCTGATCGACGACATAATGAAGTACAGGGTGTATTGAAAAACCACATTTCTGGGGGGCCGTGGGGTAGCTTGGCCCATCCTCCCGGCTTGGGGTGCCGGAGACCCGGGTTCAAATCCCGGCGGCCCCACCATACTGATGTGGAAACGACGGGGATGGGTTGGACTGGAATGGGTGGTGACTATGTTCAGATATACGAGATTTGAAAAGGCGAGGATTATAGGGGCAAGGGCTCTGCAGATCGCCATGGGGGCGCCGGTGCTCATAGACGTTCCGGAGGGCATAACCCCCTTGGATGCCGCAATGCTTGAGTTTGAGAAGGGTGTCGTGCCGATCACGGTAATAAGGCCGAGTTGATGACCATGACAGTAATAGAGAACGTGATTGGAAGGGTTGCTGTCCTTAAGGGTGGGAGGTACTCCATTGAGGTCGACGTTGTAACCAGCTCCGGCTTTGGAAGATTTGCCGCTCCAGTTGATGAAGACCCTTCACTTTATATTGCAGAGGCTCACAGGGCTGTCAGTGAGGTTGATGAGATTATAGGGCCTGAGCTGATAGGTTTTGATGCCCAGGAGCAGGAGATTATTGACAGCTACCTGTGGGAGATAGATGGCACGGATAATCTGAGCCATATAGGTGCAAACACGGCATTAGCGGTGTCCGTTGCAGTGGCGAAAGCCGCTGCGAGCGTTAAAAAACTGCCCCTCTACAGCTACATCGGAGGGACATTTACAACCGAACTGCCTGTTCCCATAATGAGCGTGGGCAGTGATGCGATGTTTGATTACTATATCCTGGTAAGGGATCTGATGGAGATTACCGACATTGTGGATGCCCTCGTGAAGGTTGAGGAGCATGCGGAGAGTATCTCACTTGAGAGTCTCTCTGTGGCATCAGAAAAGGCAAGCGATGAACTCGGTCTTGAAGTTGCCGTGGGGATAATCCAGAGAAAGCACCTTGAGATGGAGAAGGTGCTCAGTCTGGTTGAGGACAACAACATCGCATACATAAAGCCGATGGGGGATGAGGAACTCTTCCTTGAGCTGATTGCCGGAACCCACGGTGTCTTCATAGACGGGGAGTACCTCTTCAAGGAGAAGGACATACTTGACAGGCGCTATTACAACGCGCTTTCCATAAAACCCATAAACATGGGCACGCTCACTGATTTATACAATCTTGTGAACGATGCCAAATCGGAGAGGATAACTCCGATTCTGGCCGAGGCAGAGTTTGAATCTGCGGATGGGGCTCTGCCCCATCTGGCCGTGGGGCTTAACTGCCCCGCTTTAATGCTCCACAGGGATTCGATTGCCAAGATAAATGAGCTGATTAGAATCGCTGAAGATTTGGGTGAAAGGGGAAGGATAATAACATTTGAGGGGTGAAGAAGATGGAAGAATATTTAGTTCCACTTGACCAGTATCTGGCAGCCGGAATACACATCGGAACCCAGCAGAAGACTAAGGACATGAAGAAGTTCATCTACCGCGTTAGACAGGACGGCCTCTATGTCCTTGACGTCAGGAAGACCGACGAGAGGCTCCGCACAGCGGGGAGATTCCTGGCCAAGTTCGACCCGCAGAACATTCTCGCTGTTAGCGTCAGGCTCTACGGGCAAAAACCCGTGAAGAAGTTCGGGGAGGTCACAGGTGCCAGGGCAATACCCGGCAGATTCCTTCCGGGGACGATGACAAACCCTGCAGTCAAGAACTTCATGGAGCCCGATGTTCTCATAGTAACCGATCCGAGGGCAGATCATCAGGCGCTGAAGGAAGCCGTTGAGATAGGCATACCCATAGTGGCCCTCGTGGATACGGAGAACTTCCTCAGCTACGTCGACCTTGCGATCCCAACAAACAACAAGGGCAGAAAGGCCCTCGCACTGATATACTGGATACTTGCGAGGGAAATACTCTACAACAGAAAGGAAATCGAGACCAGAGAGGACTTCAAAATACCGGTTGAAGACTTTGAAATGAGGATTATAAGAACCTGAGCGGTGCTGTTGGGATAAGCCTGACAACGCCCTGAAAAGGCCACCGAAACCTTTTTAATTTTCCCCAGTGGGCTTATTCATGAGCGGGGGTGCCCGAGCCTGGCCAAAGGGGGCGGACTTAAGATCCGCTGCCGCAGGGCTGCGCGGGTTCGAATCCCGTCCCCCGCACCAGTGGATTCAGGATCATGAGGTGATTAACATGGCGAGATTTCCGGAAGCTGAGGCAAGGATATTTAAGAAGTACATCTGTATGAGATGCGGCGCCACCAATCCATGGAAGGCTAAGAAATGCAGGAAATGCGGTTACAAAGGACTCAGGCCAAAGGCAAAAGAGCCGAGAGGTGGAATGGGCCGCTGATGGCTCATTCTTCCAATTTCTCTATTGTGTTTCTAAGGAACTTCAGACCTTCATCAAGAAGCTTTCTGCCATCCTCTGTGAGCCGGTAGTATTTCCTTGAGGGTTTTCCAGTTTCACTCTCCTGCCATTCCGCTGTTACGTATCCTTCCTTTTCGAGCTTGTACAGGACGACATAGGAGCTCACGGTTGCGGGCTCAAACCCGAATCTGTCCTTTATCTTCTCTTTGAGCTCATAGGCATACATCGGTCTCTTCTTCAGGAGGGTCAGTATGTATATCCACAAAACTTCCTTGGTTAGCTTGTCCTTCAGTCTCTCCATAGGGCCAGTCATAAATATCACCGGTGGCATTTATATGCTGCAAATATTTCCATATCGTGAAATTTAAACATTTTGGAATCCTGATGGGGATGGAAGGAGGATAAACTATTTATTCTCTCACTCCAATTCTCTGTGGTGGTGAAACATGGCAACGCTTGACATGAACGGCATGCTTGGTGATGTCGGGGTCGGAGGTGTGGTGGGCTTTATAACGGGCTTTGCCCTGAAAAAGCTGATGAAACTGGCAATGGCTTTAATCGGAGCCTATGTCCTGAGCCTCTTCTGGCTTCAGCAGAAGGGAGTAATAACGATTAACACAGACAAGCTCTTCAACCTTGCGGGGAGCGTGACCTCCCAGATCACAACCATCGGCGAGAAGGTCCTCGGAATACTGCCCGGGACAGGTGCCTTTGTTGCGGGGTTCTATCTGGGATTCCACAAAGGTTAAATTTCCTCTCCCCTTTACAGATTTTATGAGCTATGAAAGGAACCTTATCATCAGGCATTCTATTGCCTCTGTAATCGCACTGGCAATCTTCGGGAGCACGCGCTTTCTCTACAGCGTCATGATTTCACGGAGATATGGCATTGAGCTTCTCGGTTCCGCCAATTCCCTCATATCCCAGGCGTTCCTGCTTGCAATTCCCCTGAGCTTCTTTGCGGTTGCCCTCGGGAAGTATTCCTCGGAGTTCCTCGGGCGGGGCGATGAGGAAAGGATAAAGTCCATAACCTCGGTTGCATTTCTATTCCCTCTTCTGGGGCT
>JALSON010000252.1 GCA_026986455.1 Thermococcaceae archaeon
TCCTGGATCAGATGCTCTGCAGCGAGTTTTCCAACCAGCCCTATACCGGGAAGACCCTCTATAAATATGGGGTCCCTGAGTTCCGGTCTTTCATAAACAAATATCACGCTTTCCTTCATCTTCAATTCCTCCCGATTCCAAGGAGCTCCCTCTTCAGCTTCCTCCTGTAGGCTCCGTAGGGATCCTCGGGGGAAAACCTCGGGGGATGAGCTACCTTTGTTTTGGCTCCGCATACCGGGCATATATCCATGAGGGTGTATCTGCCGCATTCGGGACACTTCTTTATGCGGAACCTCATTTCTCTCTCCTCTTGATCTTTTTAATCCTCTTCTCCTTTCTGATCAGCGTTGCTTCTCCTCCCGCTTCCTTTATGACCCTGAGGATCTCCTCGGCGATGCTTTCAAGAACCTCCTCAGCCTTGTAGTAATCGGGAGCCGTTATGTCAATCCTGTACCTGGGGGCTCCCTGGTATGTGAATTTAACCTCCACCTCGTTTTCCTTGTTTGCCCTGTCTCTTGCCCTGATTAAGGCCTCCTTGATGATTTCAACCCCGTTTGATTTTGGAACCGTGATTTCAAACTCAGCATCTATCGTGACGGTTGGAACCTCAACATAGCTCAGCACTATCTCACCGAGCGGGGCGAGCCATTCCTCGGGAATCAGGCCTTTAAGGACTTCGATGCCGTTCTGGGCAGCGTCTTCAAACGCCGCATAAACTTCGCCGTATTCCTCCTCAAGGGGGACCCATACCTCACGCCAGGCAGTTTCAACGTTCTTCCCGATCTTCTCTGCGGCCATTTTCAGCAGATTTTCAGCCTTCTGGGCTCTCTTGAACTCCTGAAGTTTGGCCTTTCTCTGCTGCTGGTTGACCCTTTTAAGGCTCAGGTCTATGTGTCCCCTGCTCGGGTCGACGCGGATTACCTTGGCCACGATTTTCTGCCCTTCCTTGATGTAGTCCCTTATGTTCTTGACCCACGTTGAGGCCACCTCGCTGATGTGCATGAAGCCCTCCTTTCCGGGGTACTCGTCCAGCGTGAGAAAAGCACCGTAAGGATGAATGTTCTTGACCGTTGCAACCACAAACTCTCCCTCTTCGGGATATTCCCTCGCTTTCCTTGGCATTTTAACCACCTCAAAATTTTCTTGTCCTCTTTTATTTGGAGGGGGAGGTTTTTAAAGTTTAGGAGAAAGGGGGAGTGTCTAAAGTTAAAGTTGGGGTCGTTTTGTTTGATGCTTTACCGAGCACTCTCAGGGAAAACCACCTGAAGGGCAACCACATAACTTAACCATCACTAATTTCAGACACGCCCGGATAAAAGGAAAAGGTTCATTCAAGAACCTCTAAAATCTTGGCCTTGATGACGCCCTTACCGCCCGTTGGCTCAACGAGCGTGGCGCCACAGACGAGACATCTGACCTTTGTGGCCGGATTGCTGAAGACTATCTGCTCGTTGCCGCAGTCAATGCATTTGACCCTGAGGAACCTTGACCTCGGCATTGGAATGAGGTTCTTTGGAAGTACCATCATCTCACCTCCACGAGCTCGAACTTCTTAACCCTGAAGCCCTTTCCTCTTGTGTGTGCTTTACCGCAGACCGTGCAGCGGAAGCGGAGGTCGAGCTTCTTGACCGGCTTTTCCCTGCCGGCTGGATTCGGCCTCGGGAAACCCCTGTAACCCTTCATGATCCTCCTGAATCTTCTCTGACCCTGGCTGAGCTCGCTCCTCGGCCTCTTCTTGACCTTCTCAACCTTGTGGATCGTGTGCTTTCTGCAGTAGGGGCAGTATGTTCTTATCTGCTTTGGATACTTCATTCTCTCACCTCCAGAGAGTGGCCCAGCGGGTTCCTGCGGACACCCCTGAGCCATGAACCATGATAGTTCGGATAGGCCTTCAACTTTGACTTTAAAACGTTTTTGGCCTTATGGCAAAATCTGGAGAATGAGGGGGATTATGAAGGGAATTGCCGCGGTGAGAATGAACCCATGCACAAAAGCCACCACCGCTGTTTCGCTGTCCCCGAACTTTCGTATTATGGGTAGCGTTGTGTCCATCGTCGTCGCCCCACCAATTGAAACCAGCGGCTCCTTCTGCATCTTTCCCGCAGCGAGAGGATAGAGTATCACCGTCATTATTTCCCTCGTCAGGTTGGCCAGAAATCCAAGGGCTCCATAGACAGCCGAGTACTGGGCAATTAGCGGGCCTGTGAGACTGTACCATCCGCAGCCAGCGGCAATCGCCAGCCCCCACCTCAGGGATATCCCGAGAATTAGGGATGCAAGCACA
>JALSON010000253.1 GCA_026986455.1 Thermococcaceae archaeon
AGCTGTTTTATGTTCCTCAGCCTCTGAAATTCGGGTGTTTTAACGAGATCCAGAATCAAACCGTCGAGCTTCATGCTCCCGTGAATTCCGTCATGGATTATCTTGGCACACATCTCCTTCACCTGGTTAGAGGTTTGAAAGCTATCTTAAATAAATTTTGGCATTATGACATATGCCGCGGGGATAACTTCGGCAGTTCTAAGATTCCCGCCCTTTTTCAACGCATTGCAGCCTCTTCAATGAGAAAAAGGACACCAGGGAAAGGGCAGTGAACTACCCAACCCTTACGGACGGGGCTTCGTGAGGGTTGAGACCACCCCAGGGCAATCTCACCCTCACTGGCCGGTTCACACGGCCACTACCGGCTATCGCCCGAACGGACGAATCGCCGGCTACCTTCCTCAAAATGTTCAACGCTCCATTCACGTCGGCGTTAATTAAAGTCCCGGTCGAGGACTGAAACAACCCCCTCCTAACCCGCCTCCCGAGATACTTCTCCTTTTTCTCAATCGGCTCCAGAGCGAGGGCATCAACCTTACTCGTGTAGGTCTCCTCAACCTCAACGTAGTTAATCCCGTAACGCTCGCACTTCGCCTTCAACTTCCGCTTGAAAAGGCCGAATGGAATGTACTGGAAATTCTGGTTGTTCCTCTTCCCGATGCTTCCGTTCTGCTTTATCCCCGTCAACTCTCCGACGACGATGTTTCCAATCCCATTCTCAAGGCAGTAGTTCACGATGTGGCTTACAGCTTGTTCATAAAGTCGTTAATCACGTTCCTTCTCTTTTTCAAAAGCCAAGCCATCTTCTTCCCGAACTTCACCCCCCTGCCTGTCGTATTGACTTTGGAGGCGGGCTTTCTCCTTGTTCCACCACCGGTTGAAGCTCTTCAACCCCCGGCCTTCGATGATGAAGGCCGTCTTGGTGGTGGAAACGCAGGTGGCGAAATTATCAAGCCCCAAATCGATGGCGAGGTATTTTGAGCGGTCTAAATCTTTTTCCTCCGGTTCGACCTCGTAAACGTATTCTATCTCAAACCAGAGAGCGTTGTATCTCGGCAGGATGCGGACTTCCTTTATCCTATGACCCCTGACGTTCCTTGGGAGGGTGAAATTCAAGGTGTTGAACCCCGTATTTTCTGGCGAAGTTCCTGCCGAGGGAGAGAATTATTTTGTCCCTTTTAACCCTGAAGGATTGGTAGGGGAGGGTGAGGATGAAGTGGCCGTTCTTTGGGAGGTATTTTGGTGGTCTTACCGGGCGGTTGTAGTTTCCTTTTTTCCGCTCGTTGAGGACGTGGAAGAAGGAGCGGAAGTTCCTCTCCACGATTTTCATTGTTTGCTGTGCCGCTTGACTCGGCAGGAGTTTGTAAGGCTCGCTGTCCTTTAAGATGTGGTAGGCTTTAACATAGGGCAGAAAAGTGCCGTTCAGCTCGTAGTGTTGTTTAACCATGTAAAGGGTCAGGTTGTAGAGGCTTTTGGAGAGGTGGGTTAGTGTTTTGAGGATCTTGTAGGTTTTCTTGTCAACTCTGAGGTGGTTTTTCTGGGTGAAGTACGTTGAAGATCACCTATTATTTTTAATGTGTGTCCGTATTTAGGACTTTCGGGCTTTCATCCCCCTCCTCCCGGAAGGGGGTCTTCCACCCAAAAGCAGATAAACCCTTCTCCCAATTCCCTGCTGGTGAGATCATGAAGAGGGACGAACGCTGGGAAGGTGTCTATTCATTTGAGGACAGCCCTTTCATCATGGAGATTCTGACCGAGCTGAGGGACGAGGGGACAGGCCCGATACCCTTCCGGAAGGGGCTCGTGAAGCTCGGCCGCTACATGGCCTATGAGATAACCAAGACGATGGAGGTCGAGAAGGTCCCGATAAAGACGCCGCTTGAAGAAACCACCGGAACTGTGGTCAAGGACAGGCGTAACGTGGTGATAATAACTGTTTTGAGGGCTGCCATTCCGCTCATGGAGGGCTTAATCAAGGTTCTCGATCACGCGAGGGTTGGCATCGTTTCTGCATCGAGAGGAAAGGCTCCAAAGTTCGAGATAGAGATGAAATACGTCAAGGTGCCGGAGATAAAGCCTGAGGACACTGTTATCATAGCAGACCCCATGATAGCCACCGGCTCGACTCTCATCAGGGTTCTGGAGGAGGTCAGGAAGTACGGAAAGGCAAAGCGCTACATCATAGTTGGAGTTCTGGCAGCGCCCGAGGGGATAAGCAGGATAAAAGAGGCACATCCTGAGGTCGAGATGTTTGTCGCTGCTATAGACAGGG
>JALSON010000254.1 GCA_026986455.1 Thermococcaceae archaeon
TGCCTATATTTCTCAGATAGCATACAGCGAAGAAGACCTCAGGAAGGAGATAGAGCTCAAGTACTCCTACAATCTCGATGAATTTATATCACTCCTCAAAAGCGATCCCCTCGAAATCTTCTGGTATATACGCAACAACTTTGACTACGAGCCGTATTATGGAAGCCTGAAGGGGCCTCTGGGGACTTTCCTCCAGAGGGGCGGCAACGACCTTGATCTGGCCAGCCTGCTTATCGAGATATACCGCCAGGTCGGGATTCCCGCGAGATATGTGCGGGGAAACATAATCCTCTCTGAGGAGCAGCTGCAGAGATGGTTCGGAACCGGCGATGTGGAGCGGGTTCTCAGGGCCGGGATGATACCCTATGAAAAAACATCCGGTGGATATATCATCGAGCATTTCTGGGTTGAAGCTTATCTCGATGGGAAATGGGTTCCGCTTGACCCCTCTTTTAAGGAGTATGAATACAAGCCCCCGGAGCTGAACCTCACCTCTCTGGGGAACGAATTCGCCGGAGATGTTCTTAACAGCTCGGTAAGTTATGGGGACAGCTTCTTCCTGAAGGAGAGCATTGAAGCATCCCCTGCCCTCTCAGGAGACCGCATGGAGGACATTGCCGGAAGGATAGTCAGGGAAATCGGCGTGAGGTACATAGGCAACACCTCGAATCAGAGCATCTACAGAACCCTCAAGGGGCTCTCGGAGTATGAGAAAGCAGTGTTCGGGACATGGGAGATAATCGAAAGTCATGAGGGCTTTGGGGAGCTCCCCTTCAGGGTAAGGAATGTTGTTGGAGAGTTCTCACAGATTCCGGAGGAGTTCAGGTACAGAATTGAGGTGAGTCTTGAGGGCTACAACCTGAGGTCACTGCTCTCCCTGAGCAACATCAGCACGAAGAGGGTGACGCTGAGCTGGCTGCCATCGACCGAGGAAGATGCCTCAGAGCTTGAAAGGTATGAAAGCATCTCTGAGATACCCGTGGATTCCGTGAACATAACCCCTGTGCTGATGGTCGATGGGGTTCCGGTTTCATTCGGCAGAACCTCCCATCTCGGCGTCAAAACAAACCTCACGGTGGCCATGGTCTTTGGAAACACCACCCTCTACAACGGGAGCACTGCGGTTACCCTCGGGGGCTATTATGCAATCAGCGTCAACTCCTTCAGGGTTACCCAGCAGTTCTTAAGCTACAGGGCAAACAGGCTAAGGATTACGGGCTTCATGCTGAAAAACGGATTCACCAACATAACAACCGACGAAATTCTCGGGGAGATGCTCAACCTCGCAGGTCTGAGATACTGGAGCAGGCTTGATGAATACGCCGATAGGGTCGCTTCCCGCCTTGAAATACGCTGGCTCAGAGTTCCTTCAGTTGCGGTCATAGGAACATCGTACCGGGTTAATAACGGAAGGCTTCAGCTGATTGGGATGTTCGTGGACGTTCAGAAGGATCTCTATATACCGATTGCCATGGATGGGGATCCGGCGAAGGAAAGGACTTTCATGCTGGCAACGGGTGTGAGGGGCTCGGAGCTTGAGGCGGAGGTTCTGAGGGAGTACTTCAATGCACCGGCGATTTCAACCGCGACCGTGTTCAGGCTTGCACATGAAGAGGGCATTCCAATATATCATGTAAATTCAACGAACGCCGACTCCATCCTCCCCATGCTCAACATAAGTCAGGAGGATAGAGATAAAATCCGTGAATACGTGAGCTATGGCTACGAGGTCTATGTCCCCGGAAGCAACGTCCTGATAAACGGCTGGAACGGAACCGGCTACTACATTGTTGACCCCGAAACGGGCGCAATGGGGTATATGATAAGCAGCGGCATAAGGGGTGGCCTGTCCTTCGGGGACTGGATTAAATCGCTCATGCAGGATGCCGCAATGAACCTTTTTGAAAAGCTGGGCTTCGTTGCAAGACTTGGAAAAAAACTGGCGGAGAGGGTAACGGGTGCAGTTTCTGTTCTGGTAAGTGCGGTGATGGCGACTGTGGAGGCTGTGGCCGAGTGTCTTGAAATTGATCCGTGCCAGTGCGGCAGCCTCATACAGGAAAAGATTGTGGAGGTCTCAGTGGACGGGGCCATGGTGGTTCTCACCATATCAATCGGACTGTCCGCAGTTACGGGGGGCTTGAGTTTTGGTCTTGCCCTCCTGGCAAACATCGGAATGAGCACTGTATCTTACGTTATCGGGGACATAGTGAAGAGCCTCATAAAGTGGTTCCTCGGATTTAACAACAGTCTGAGAAACTGTCCT
>JALSON010000255.1 GCA_026986455.1 Thermococcaceae archaeon
TGTAGAGATAGTAGAGGAATCCGAAGTATATCAGAACAAGGCTTAAGCCGTCAAGCCGGGATATCACCCCGTCATGCATTATCAAAGTCGCATAACCTGTTACAGCAAGGAGAAAGAGCGAGTTTTCCCAGGCGGTTTTATCAACCTTCAGGGGCATTATCATTGCAGAAATCCCCAGTATGAGGGCAATATTTGCCAGGGTGCTGCCTATGGCGTTGCCCAGAGCAATACCGCTCTCCCCCCTGTATGCGGCCAGAGCGGAGACCGTAACTTCAGGAAGGGTTGTTGCAATGCTCGCAAGAACGAGGGCGATTATGAACTCGCTCACTCCGAAATCCTTGGCAGTCCTGCTGGCGGCCTCCACAAACAGGTCACTGCCCTTAATGAGCATAACCAGGCCCACTGCAAACAACGCCAGTTCAAGCATCATGGCCATCAATACTACCTGAAGGAGGGCCATTTAAAAGCTATTTGGTTTCTCCGCCGTGGAGTCCTTCCATTGTTATGACATAATCAGCGGCATTCTGAAGTGCCACGCTGAAACCTGGCTCAACCCCTATGACTATCGCCTCCTTACCCTTTCTCTTCGCCTCGCTTATTATGGGGAGGAAATCTGCATCACGCGTTGCTATGGCAATTGCCTCAACATCGGAGTTGTATATTAACTCCATGGCCTCTATGGCAATCCTGACATCGGTGTCCCCTGCAACTATTATGGGCTCAAAGCCCTGATTGACTATGGCCTCTATAAGCCCCTGAGGAGCATACTGGTTGAGAACGACCTTCGCCACGCGGATGTTTCCTATCCTCTCAAGGGCTTCCTTGATGTTCTCAAGCTTTACCCCGAACTCCTTCCTCAGGATATTCGGCCCATCTATTATGAGGCCTATTGATTTCTTTGGAATCTTTCTGGCTTCTTCCTTCTCCTCCCTCTCAGTCTCCCCGCGCCTTAATATCCTGAACAGCTTGTCCTTCATTGTCCTCCACCCCTCGGGCTCAGGATTATCGTATAATCCGCCGCATGCTTCAGGGCAGCGCTAAACCCGGGCTCAACACCTATTATGACGGTTTCCTTCCCCTTCTCCTTTGCTTTGAGAATGACAGGTAGAAACTCTGCATTTCTTGTGGCAAGGGCTATGATGTCAATGTGCGGGTTGTAGATTTCCCTCATAGCCTCAACAGCCATTTTTACTCCTGTTTCTCCCGAAACAATTACGGGCTCAAAGCCCTGGTTTGCCACGGCCTCTATAAGCCCCTGAGGAGCATACTGGTTGAGAATAACCTTCGCCACGCGGATGTTTCCGAGCTCCTCCAGAGCTTCCATTATGTCCTCAAGCTTTACCCCGAACTCCTTCCTCAGGATATTCGGCCCGTCTATAAGAAGGGCGATTTTTTTGCCCCTCTGAATTTTCAGCTTCATCGTTGCTATACTCTGCACTCCTCCCTTTGTTATTGCAATAATTTTCTCCCATCTACTGGGCATAGGCGTCACCGCTGTAATCGATTGGAATTCAAATAGATTAAGCATCCAAAGTATAAAAGGTTAAAGGTTGTCCGATGCATTCTGCCAGCCCGCAACCAGTATCACTTCAGGATCCTCTTGTAGTAGTACCACAGCCCCCTGATGATGTCCCTGACCTCTATCATCGTGAAGGTCTCGGTTCTGTCTATCAGCCTTGCCGTCTCTTCCCAGCTGTGCCCCTGGAGAACGCGGTAGATGAGGAGCCTTATCTGCCTCTCGTCAAGGTAGGGCTTCATCCATCCGTCGAGGAAGTAGAGCTTGACGATGGGCCTAACGGCGTCAACCACCGTGTCGTAGGTGAGAACCTTGCCAGTGAAGGCGTCGAGACGTTTTCTCTGAACCTCCGTGAGGTGAATCGGATAGTCAACGGCTTCGCCGAAGGGCGTCTCGAAGAGCCACCTGACTATCTCGGGCTCGATCTCGCGGTGGGTGTCGCCCAGCCACTCCGTCAGCCTTATGCGGAACTCGTCGTTGGCCCTCCTGATGAGCCTCTTCGCTCTTTCGCTTATCGGCTTGAGGACTATGGCGGTGAATTCGCCGCTAACAGGGTTTCTGGCTGGACTGAGATGAACTACCGCAAAGCCGTTCCTGACCCAGAAGCGCACGAGCTCTTCGCTCGCCCCAAAGCCCGAACCGATCCAGTCAAGGCCTTTCTCCCTCGCCTCCTTCTCAAGGAGCTCAAGAGCTTTGCTGCCCAGCCCCATGTCCATCGCGTCCGGGTGGGTGGCTAT
>JALSON010000256.1 GCA_026986455.1 Thermococcaceae archaeon
CACGACCAACATTTTTATAACTCCATCCAGTACAGTAAACACGGGGAAGCCGATGTCCGGAACAACCATTAAAGTTTTAATCAGAACCGCCGGGAAACTGGCCTCCGAACTCGATTCAAAGGCTATTGTTATCCTGCATGATGTGCCCGATGAGTACATTGAAAATCCTTCCCTTCCTGTAATCGTGGCGGGCAGCACCTTTGACATTTCTGGAGACATCAAGAGGATTCCCCTGCCACAGAACCTGGATACAGAGAACACCCTGAATCTCATCTCGGCTTTTTTATTTGAGCATGAAATCCTCAGGGAGGGAGAGTCATTTGTCTATGTGAGTCCGGACTCAATTGGAATCAAGGTTATAAAAAAAGGCCTGACGACGGTTAAGGGCTTCTTTTCCTCCGCTCAGACGGTTTTACAGAGGGTTCTTGAGATTGCAATCGAGCTGAGCATAGAGGGCAGAGAGGGAGTAAAGCTCGGAACCCTTTTTGTTATAGGAGATGTGAAGAGGGTTCTCAAGCATTCCCACCAGATGATACCGAATCCCTTCAAGGGACACAAAATCAATGTGCTGGACAAGAGGAGCAAGGAGATAATAAAGGAGTTCGCTCTCCTCGATGGAGCCTTTGTAATAAGCAGCACCGGGAGAATACTCTCCGCCGGAAGGTATCTGGATATAGATTTCAAGAAGCTTGACCTTATGCTCCCTCCCGGACTGGGAAGCAGGCATGTCGCGGCGGCGGGGATAACAAAATTAACAAAGGCAACATCCGTTAGCCTATCCGAAAGCGGAACCATAAGGGTCTTTAAAAATGGGATAATGATACTGGAGTATAACCCGAGGATAAAATATTAAGCCGGTTTGAAAACTGAAAGTTGAAAGTAAAAATAAAATCGGAGCATCAGAAGAGCCACTGATTCTCTATGCACTCGTCACAGGGCGGCTTTTCTCCCGCCATTGCCTTAAACTTTTTGTATATGCACTCAGGCAGGCCCAGCGGACATCTGTCCGGGGTTAGCTCTGGTCTCACCTTTGTCGGGTCGAGCTTTATCTTTATGTATGCCTCATATTCCTCAACCTTCTTCCACGGGAGAACCTTTGCACCGTATATGACGAGGTTGTCGTAAATTCTGGCGTAGTCTCCGACAACAGCACCCTCCTTGAGTATCACGTTCTTTCCTATGACAACACCTTCTCCGAGAATTGAATCCTTGATCTCGGCCCTTTCCTTCACGATATCATGCCCGATTAAAATTGCCCTTTTGAGGTATCCCCTGTCCTCAACGACGGTCTTCGGCCCCACGTAGGTGTATGCCTTTATTTTGACGCCGTGCCCTATTTTAGCCCCCCGGTCTATATACACCGGCCCCTGAATCTCAACATCCTCAGGTACTTCTGCACCCTCTTTGACGGTGAAATAACCGTTTTCCTTGGCTATTTCATCCAGAGCAAGCTGGTGGGCATAGAACAGATCCTCAGGAGTTCCGAGGTCGACCCAGTATCTGTCTCTCGGCATCATGTGTCCGTATACCTGACCCTCATTCACAAACCTCGGAAGAATTTCCCTCTCGAAATAAACCTCTTTTCCGCTCGGAATGGCTTCCAGAACCTTCCTGCTGACCATGTAAATACCGGCATCAACGAGGTTTGTTTTCGGTCTCCTAGGCTTCTCCTCAAAGTCTACAATCTTGCCCTCTTCATCGAGCACCGCAACACCGTATTTCTCCGGATCATAGACCTTCGTCAGCGCAACGGTTATCAGACCATCATTTTCGCTGTGGGCTTTCATCAGCTCCTGGAAGTCAAAGTTCGTGAAGACGTCACCGTATACCACGAGGAAGTCCTCCTCTCCCAGCAGCAGGGGCTCAGCGTTTTTAATGGCCCCCCCGGTTTCAAGAGGCATGGGCTGAACTGAATACTTTATGTCTTTTGAGTACTCGGGCATCTTTTCATCTATGAACTCCCTGACCTCTGCTTTCATGTAGTGAACTGAAATCACTATCTCATCGATTTCCTTTATTCTTTCCAGATTCTCAAGAATATACTGCAGATTGGGTTTTCCGAGAACCGGAACCATCGGCTTTGGTTTGGTGGAGGATATAGGCCTCAATCTCGTTCCAAATCCACCTGCAAGGATAAGAGCTTTCATTAATACCACCAATAATAACCACTGCGGCACAACTTATATATTTAACGGCTGTTAAATAGATACCCCCAACTCATCTATC
>JALSON010000257.1 GCA_026986455.1 Thermococcaceae archaeon
GCCTGAGCCTGTGGAGGTACCTTGAGCGCTCCTTAACCTTCCATCCGGGGAGCCCCTTCCACCTCGCAGCTACGGTGCCAGGTCTCCTGCTATAGCGGGAGACGTTTATCTTATCCGGCCTGACCCTCTTCACAAGCTCCACCGTGTTCTGAAAGGCCTCCTCACTCTCGCCCGGAAAGCCCACTATTATGTCCGTGTTGAGGTTAAGCTCCGGAATCTTCCTTCTGAAGGCCTCAACTATCTCCTCAAATTCCTCAACCGTGTAAGTTCTCCCCATCCTCTTCAGGATTTCATCGTCACCGCTCTGCACGGGAAGGTGCAGGAACCTGTAGATTTTCTCATCCCGATAGACCTCAACCAGCTCATCGAGAAACTTTATCACGTGGTTGGGGTTCATCATGCCAACCCTGACCCTGAAATCACCTTCTATGGCGGTTATCTCCTCCAGAAGGCTGGCGAGGTTTGTCCCGATGTCGAAGCCGTAGCAGCCGGTGTCCTCGCTTGAAAGCTGTATCTCCCTGTAACCCCTTGACAGGGCTTCTTTAACCCACTTGACCACCAACTCCGGCCTGTAGCTCTTCAGAACTCCGCGAGCGAAGCGGGTTGCACAGTAGGTGCATCCGTTCAGGCACCCCTCGCCTATCGGGACGACAAACGCAACCCCCCTCTTCCAGACCCTCGGGAGCTCAAGCTTGTCAATGCTCCTCTCGCGCCAGCCCTCGACGCTGATTAGCTTTTCCCCGGCCTCAGCAGCTTTTACAGCCTCAACTATCCTGTCTATACTCTTAACCCCCAAAACCGCGGAGACTCGCTGATCAATGGCGTCCGGGTTGACGTGGGGCAAACAGCCGGTGACAATGACCCTCCTTCCGGAATCTATGAGCTCTTTAATCCTGATGCGCATGTGCTTTTCGGTGGGGTCTTTGACGGCGCAGGTATTTACAATGACACAATCAGCACTATCCAGCTCGCTGATTTCATACCCGGCCCTGACCAGAAGGGCCTCCATAATCTCGGCATCCGCCCTGTTCCTTGTGCATCCATAAGTTTCGATGTGAACCTTAACCATCAGCCTTGGCTAAGAGAGAGAGTTTAAAAAAGATTTGGAATTAGCCAACATGAAGAATTAAAACGTTGCTCTGCTCGTTAATGAAGCGGAGGTTCACATTTTCAATTCCTAGAGGATACTCAAGATTTTCATAGGGATAAGAGAAGTAAAGGAGAATCAGCCGATGCGTGCCCCTCTTAGGTATATTCATGCTCAGTGGGATTGAGACAATCTCGTTTTTATATAGATAACCAAAGTAAACACTTCTGTTTCCAATAGGAACCTGTCTGTAATCTAAGAGCCGGACAAGGGCAAAGGTTTGAACATTATCTCGGGTGTTACCCAATATGGCAAAGTGACGGAGAGTTGAATTGGCTTTCAGAGATGCCATATACCAGAGCGTATTATCACATGGGGTATCTGTCAGAAGAACATATGCATCCAGCTCAGTATTGTTTCTGGTACATACCTGAGGGTGTTCAAAGGTGGGGAGCCTTAATAAGGGACTTCCTGAGATAATCTGAAGTCGAAAGCCATAAAGAACGTGCGGATCCTGTTCCTCCGTGGAGTAAGGGCCGGGAAAAACCCCTATGAAAACGTCATGCCGCCCCTCAGAGATGTTGGGAATTACGAATCTGAGAAACTCATACTTCATGTTCCCAAGAGCTATATGGTGGGTTAGGTTTAATGTTCCATTGAGGTAAAAAGGAACCTCTCGATAGTCGAGGAGGACAAGGAGGATATAATCATTTCCGTTTGCATTTGCAAGAAGAAGATATCCAGAGAAAGATCCATTAACATAATGAACAGCACTCTTAAAAATTCCAGCTGGATAAATCGGCTTTGAATAAAGACCGAACCCAAAATAGTTCGGCCTTGAACGCATAACATCCTCCAAGCTAACATTATCAGAAACCGTAACGCTCGCTCCAAAGGAAGTGCTAACTTGAAGAGACTTGTAAGATTTCATCTCCGATCCAGTACCCAAGTTTGAGATATCTCTATCCACATCCTGATGTTTAAGTTCCAATACACCAATCAATAAAACTATCAAAAAAATAGAAACAGATGCTAAAAGATACCGTCGGTTATGCATCCTTCTCACCGTTCAGCACTCGCTGTTAGGGTTGGATACCAGTTTTGGAACCTAGCATCTTCAAACCAGTGGTTGGT
>JALSON010000258.1 GCA_026986455.1 Thermococcaceae archaeon
AGCCAATGTCCAAGCCATAGCCGGTGATGGATTCCAGCTGGCAATACCTGAGATACCATGAAGCCTTATCGAGAGATAGACACCAAGTCCGAATATGAATAAGCCTATTGGAACTGCCAGATAATCCGTCCACTTTATTGATGTATATCCAATAATCGCCGGAATTGCAAAAATTACTCCGAGTATTAGTGTTATAACTGCCCATGCAGCCCAGTTCGCCTGGTAGTTAATGCCCAACGCTGCACATATTGCATTTCCCATAACCGCAGTTTGAATTCCCCACCATCCAAGTCCCATCAGGATCACCGCAAGTGCTATTAAAGTCCTTGCCTGAAGACTGCCGAAGGCCTGTCGTGCTATAACCGTGGAGGGTCTCCCAACCTTTGCACCTATGTATGCCTGAAGTGCATCTCCGATCCATGTAATGAAGAGAGCTAAAGCCACAACTGCCGCTACCTCCTTGACGCTCAGGCCTTTTATGAGTCCTGCCCCCACCATAACAACAGGAAGACAGAACTCAACGCCGGCATATACTATTGCTGGGCTTATCCACGACTCCCTGCTTGTCAGCGGCACCATGTCTATTGCCCTATCCTTTTCTTCAGATGTTTTCAATTTTTCTACTACTCCCAAAATTCACACCTCCTTAAATTTATACATTAAATCAAATACGCATCAGCTCCCTTTCAGCTTTAGTAAGCCGAATTCCCATTCTCTTTACAAGAACATCATCCTCTATCCTAATCCCGAATTTCCCCGGAAGATAAATCCCGGGTTCAATTGTGAAAACCATACCTTCACGGAGAAGCGTGGAAGCATCCGGTGAGATGTATGGCTCTTCATGCACCTCAAGGCCAAGACCATGCCCAGTTCTGTGGGTGAAGTATTCCCCGTAACCCGCTTTGGTCATTGTCTCCCTCGCGGCCATGTCAACATCTCCAGCAGCTATGCCTTCTCTTACAGCTTGGAAAGCCCTCTCCTGAGCTTCCTTAACCGTTTCATAGACCTTCTTCACCTCTTCAGATGGCTCTCCGACCACCACGGTTCTCGTTATATCGGAACAGTAGCCCCCGTATCTGGCACCATAATCGAGGACAACAACATCCCCCCGCAGGATCTTCCGATCGGTTGGTCTGTGATGTGGATTTGCACCATTCGGTCCTGAGGCCACGATTGGCTCAAAAGAGACTCCATCAGCTCCGAGGCTTTTTATGAGATACTCAATCCATGCGGCGAGCTCCCTCTCACTCCTTCCCTCGATCTTTTCATCTATTAGAGCGTAGAAGACTTTATCAACAATCTCCGCTGCTCTTTTCAGGAGTTTGATTTCCTCACCGCTTTTAATAATTCTGAGCTTTGAGAGGAGTGAGTTAAGGGTGCCAAGCTCGTAGTTTTCAAGAAACTCCGCTTTTAAGAGTATTCCAACGGGCATGTTGTCATCCACAAGTACTTTTCCTTTCTCCGGAAAACTCTCAGTAAGGATTTTGCCGAAGAGCATGTAAGGGTTCTCCCCATCACGCCAGAGGAAAACTCTGCCGAGTTCCCATTCACTGAGCTCATTTTCATAAAGTTTGGGTGCTATTATGGCCGGTTCCTCCTCGGCAGGGATGACAAGAAGGAAAAGCCGCTCCAGTGATCCAAGAGGGTTTATTCCTGTGAGATAATAGAAATTGGAACCTGGGGCGATGAGAGCCCCAACAGCTCCTCCTTCTTTCATCATCTCCTGAAGTTTTAGGACTCTCCTCCTGTAGTCCATTAGCCCTGCCCCCTTCGTTCCCTGAGGGATTTTGTTTTTTCCCAGTCAACTTCCATCCGCTCTGGATCAATAACGACGCCATAAACTTCCCTTGCAGTTTCAAGGGAAATCAGGTCATTCCTGTAGTCCTCAAGAACAAGCTCCGGATCCCTTTCAAAGGGATCACCCCAGCCTCCGCCACCAGAGGTTCTGATGCTTATCAGATCTCCTTTCTTCAGCAGCTCTGCTGAGATCCTGCGTATTTCCTCTCCTTTTCCATCCCGGTATACAATAACCCTGTTGCCGGGTCCGGGAAGGCCACCATCAACACCCCACGGAGGGAAGTCATGCCTGCCCACCTGAATTGTAACCAGAGCCTGGCTGTTCAGGATTCTGTACTCCCTGATGACTCCAAAGCCGCCTCTGTGCTTTCCATGACCAACCCCATCCTCAACGTTCAGCATGTATCTCTCAACCAGAATCGG
>JALSON010000259.1 GCA_026986455.1 Thermococcaceae archaeon
GATACATCGGTGTTGGTCTTGATGTGGCAAGCGAGGAGCTTTACCCCAGAATCAAGGATTCCCTGTATTCGTGGGATGACATGTGGAAATTTACGCGGGATTCAGTTGAGGTCTTCGGTGAGGGCAGGGCATTCGTGCACGTCATAATCGGCCTCGGAGAAACGGACAGGGATGCGGTTGGAACGATTCAGATGGCCTACGATGAGGGTGCTGAGGTGTCTATGTTTGCATTCACCCCTGTTAAAGGAACCCGGCTCGAAAAAGCCAGCCCTCCCCCGCTCAGCCGCTACAGAAAGCTCCAGATCGCCCACTACCTGATAAGAAGGGGGATTGCGGGCTTTGAGGATATGGAGTTCAGCGAAGACGGGACGCTCCTGTCCTTCGGTGTGGGCAGTGAGAAGCTGGAGGAGGTGCTTAAGGCCTCCGCCTTCAGAACCTACGGCTGCCCCGGCTGCAACAGGCCCTACTATAACGAGAGACCAAAAAAAGAACCGTATAACTTCCCCTTTACCCCGGACGGGAGCTATGCATCGAGGGTTCTGAAATCAATCGAGAAGGATTCTTAATGCCTCCCTGAGCTTTTCTGTTTTGATGTTTCCGGGCACCTCTCTTAGTTCTCCCCTCACAATCCCTATGAGGGCCATCAGAAAGCTGTGCAGTTCTTTATCATTCTTTACCATTGCCAGCGTTGTCTCAAAGTTTTCTCCGAGTTCATCCAGCCTGTCGTTCTCCTTTGCTATCATAACTATCGCTTTAATCCTTTCAGCTCCGAGCAGGTACAGCTCTTCACTTGGAGCTGCCATCATGGCTCTCATTGCACATTTTATCGCTCCCCTGTAGTTATCCTCCTGCAGGAAGATATCGCCCATCCTGAAGCACGCCTCGAAGTAAAATTCGGGATGTCTGTCCTTTGCAAGCTCCAGGATCTCATCAAGCTTTTTCTTGGCCCCATCGAGCTCCCGTCTGTTCTCAAGTTCTATGGCTTCCCTGAAAAGCCTTACAATTCTCTCCTGCGTGGTGTAGGGCTCGTACCTGATTGTCATGTCAACCTCCCCTGCTTCTCGTCCATGCATTATAGAATCTGTTCCATACCTCATTAAAATCTTTCTCCACCCGCCATCTCCTCCTGAAGGAGTTCAGCAGAACTGTGATGTCCCGCTTGAGGTATTCGATGCTCTCGGGATATGCCGTTGGGAGGTACTGCGGCCAGTCTATTATGAGGATGTCGTGATCCTCGGTGAGAACTATGTTGAATTCGCTCATGTCCGAATGAACCATCCCGAACTCCACTATCCTTTCATACTCGTCAAGAACCATGTCGAGAATTCTCTCGGCATCTTCCCTGCTCAGCTCTCCTTCCCTTAAATCTGCAAGCTCGACACCGTTTATGAACTCCATAACTATCGCATGCCTGTTCCATCCTATGGGCCTTGGAACCTTGGCAATCGGAGAGAGGAGCTGGAGGGCTTCATACTCCCTCTGGGCAACGAGCCGGGATATATAAAGCCAGCTTATGTGCCTCTTGTCCATGAAGTCCCGGCGGTAGAGCTTTATCCTTGTGAAGCTCGTTCTCCCTATGCGGTTGAATTTAACGGCAACCTTCTCGCCACCGGGTGTTACAGCGGCGTAAACGTCAGCTTCCTTGCCGACCCCTATCTGGGTGGTGCTTATGGCCTCGATGATGCCCTTCCTTGAGAAGGTCCTTATTGCGAGGACATCATACCCGTGAATTGTGAGCTGATAGCCTATGTATCCTATATCGCTCCTCCGCCTCACAAGCTCCCAGCTGTCGAGCTTTCCAAGACGGTGTGAAGCGGTTTCCACATCCGTTCTGGCAAACCTCGCGATGTCCTCAAGGGGAACCCACCTGTGGTGGCGCATATTCAGCTCTACCCCCCTGAGGATGCGGAAGTCCAGATCCTTCAGGTGAGGGTATGCTTCGAGGGCTATGAGCTTGCTTACCATTTCTCCACCCACAGAAGGTATCCCAGTGTGCTTATAAAAGTAGCCTGCCTCCCATCGATTGCTCTCACTTCCCCCGGAGGTTGTTCTGGATCATGAACTCCCATTCCCAATAATACTTGCGAAAGATTCTTTTACGAAAACCTTCACGCTGATTTTCATTGTTTCCGGGGCGGAATCCCCCAATGTAAGCCGACATCGTCTTTTCCGGCTCCTTTGGATCATGGATTAAACTTTTCATGGATTAAAATTTGAAAAAAAGGGTTTGGTTCAGCCGTACATGACCTCGTGCATGGCTATCTGCTGGGCGAGCTTCTGCTCCGAGCCGAGGACCTTGTCTATGGCCTTGATGAAATCCTCCTGGGTCACGTGCTCCCTTCTCGCCCTTATTGCAAACATCCCTGCCTCGGTTACGATGGCCTTGAGATCCGCACCGCTTGCTCCTTCTGTCATTCCGGCGATTGCGTTCAGGTCGACTTCCTTGAGGTTCATCTTCTTTGTGTGCACCTTCAGAATTTCAAGCCTTCCGGTGAAGTCAGGCAGGGGCACCTCAATCAGTCTGTCAAATCTTCCGGGTCTCAGCAGTGCTGGGTCGAGTATGTCCGGCCTGTTTGTTGCTGCAATTATCTTCACATTGCCCCTCGCATCAAACCCGTCCATCTCCGCCAGCAGCTGCATCAGGGTTCTGTTGACCTCTCTCTCACCGCCTGTTGTTTCATCCATCCTCTTTGCACCGATTGCATCGATTTCATCAATGAATATTATTGTCGGGGCTTTCTCCTTTGCGAGATCGAACAGCTCGCTGACGAGACGGGCGCCCTCCCCTATGTACTTCCTCACAAGCTCGCTGCCAATGACCCTGATGAACGTCGCATTGACCTCGTTGGCGAGGGCCTTGGCCATCAGGGTCTTTCCGCATCCCGGAGGGCCGTAGAGCAGGACACCTTTGGGCGGATCTATCCCAACCTTCTCAAAGAGATCAGGATGTTTTAAGGGGAGTTCAATGGCTTCTCTGAGTTCCCTGAGCTGCTCCTTGAGTCCTCCTATATCATCGTACGTTACAGCGGGCCTCTCAATGACTTCAAATCCCAGAACGCTCGGATCCTTCTGGCTTGGAAGCAGTTCAATGACCGCCATCGTCCTCTGATCAAGGGCAACCCTTGATCCGGGTTTGAGTTTCTCCCTCTCTATCCATGGGGCAATCCTGACGACAAATCTCGGTCCGTTGTAGTTCTGCACTATCGCCCTGTCCTCATCGAGGACCTCCAGAAGGGTTCCGGCAAAGTTTGGCGGCTGTCTCATCCTTGACATTTCCATTCTAAGCCTCGACAGTTCCCTTTCGAGCCTCTCCTTGTCAGCCTCAAGGGTTCTCACCTGGAGCTCAAGCTGCCTGATCCTCCTCTTTAAATACGTGATGTAATCATCATATTCGCCTGATGACTTGAATCCAACTTCATTAATGTCGGTCACATCTTTCACCTCTGTATTAGCCTCTCCTAAACTGCCTTTTAACTCTATCCCTGTTCACAGCAGGAAGCTTTATATCCTTTTGGGAAACTGGCTTGGGTTTTTACTTAACTTAATGGTATTCCTTGATTGAAATCCTTCACGAAATTTTTATAACCAGAAGCGCATAAGATTATGTAAGGGGAGAGATGCAGGTTCTAATCATGGGGTGAAGTCTAATGCGTGTAGAAATAAAGCTCAGGCCGGCAGAGGAAAAGGCTATTCTGCCGTTTAATTACAACTATCAGATTTATGAACAGCTTATTGATAAGATGGCAATAGCCTCCCTTGAGCTCTCGAAGAAAGTTGAGACAAGTCATGTTGATTATTTCACCTTTTCAAGGATAGTCGTGCGCAAGAGGGAGCTGATTCCCGACAGGGGTATCAGGATACTGTCGGACACGGTTTCGCTGTATATCTCATCATCCGTGGGTGAGATAATAAAGGCCATAGTTGAGGGCTTCAATGACAGTCCAGTCCTGAAAATAGATGACCTCTCGTTTATTGTCGAGGATTTTAAGGTTTTGAAGGAGCCCAGAATCAGGGATGGTGCTCTCTTCTCAACTCTGAGCCCTGTGATGGTCAGAACCGTCAAGATCAGCGGAAATAAAATGAAAATATGGGATCTCTACCCCAATGAAGACGCTTTCTTCGAGAGGCTGAGAAAGATAATGCTGATGCGTTTTTCAGAGCTGAACGGCAGAATGCCCGAGGACAGGGAGTTCTCCCTCGATGTTATAAAATTCAAGCCTGTCAGGATTCTCGTGAGGGATACCTACTACAGGGGATCTCTCATGGTCTTCCGTTATTACGGCTCGCTTGAGATTGCCCGCTTCGGCTATGACAACGGCTTTGGAGAAAAGACGAAGTACGGCTTCGGCATGATCAAGCTGATAGAAGAAGAGAGATGATTCCGAGAATGGCTTCTATCCCCCATACCATGGCCACGAGCTCGTATTCCCTGACCCTTTTTGCCCTCATGATCATGCCAAGAAAACTTGGATACGGGGGTGCCTTAAGGGTTCCATCCTCCAGAACCTGCGTTCTCCCGATGCTCCTTCCTGCAAACCTTATCCTCGTTTTCAGCAGGAAGTCAATTGCATGTGGAAGCAGCAGAATAGCTGTGAAAAGCTCGACTTTTCCCATTATCCCGACGATGCCTATGAGCGCACCCAGGCTTAATGTTCCGGTATCGCCCGGAAATACCCTCGCGGGGTAGCGGTTCCACCACAGAAACCCCAGAGCCACGGCACATCCTGTGAAGGCCAGAATCCGGGCATCTTCAGCCGTCATGAGGCCGAGGAAGAAGAGGGCTATTGCGGAGGTTCCGACCTCCAGCCCGTTGAAGCCTGCCAGCATGTTGACGAGGTTTGCTGAGCCGGTTATGAATAGGACGGCAAATACCCCGTATAGAGCACCCAGGCTGAGTGAGAGGAAAATCAGATTAAGTTGCCCTCTGGAGGCGAAGGCCAGCAGGGGGGTTGAGACTAAAAGCGAGAGCAGAACCTTATGGGACTGCCTCATGTTTGTTAGGTCATCGAGTATTCCAACGAGCCCGAAGAGGAGGAAGATGATGAGTGCTTCTGAGGTTTGAGCACCGAGCACGGGGATTAAAGCCAGGGGCAGTGATATCAGGATTGCCAGGCCACCCATCTCCGGAACCTCGGGCAGGTCGGGCTTGTGGATATCCTTTCCGATTATCCCCGCTTTTCTCATAAGTCCCGCTGTGTAAGGTGTGAGCACGAGTGAAAGCAACAACCCTATAAACGGTGAGATCAACACCATCAACACCCCAGAGAGAAAGCTCACAACGTTAAATAAATCCTTCGGTGAAGGCCATGATAAAGCTCGTGGTGCTTGATTTCGACTATACGCTGGTGGGGAGCGAGACCGGATTCTACGATGTGAAGGGGCTTAAAAAGGAGGAGTTCAAGTGCAGGGGACTGTGGAGGGTTGCTGAAGGGCTCACCCACGAATACGGGAGTGTTTTCAGGGTGGCGGAGGAGCTCGGCTTGGATGTGGAGGACGTTAAGAAGGTGGCGGAGGAGATAGAGCTTGAGCGCATGAGGACGAGCTACCTCCTTGAAGGCGCTGAAGAGCTGCTGGGCTTTCTGAGGGGGAGGGGTGTTAAAATCGCACTCCTTACAGGTAACTGCAGAAAAGCCGTGCTCTACGCCCTTGAGAAGCACGGGATCAGGGACTTCTTTGACCTGATAGTTACGAGGGATGAGTGTGCTCCCAGGGACATGAAGCCCAGCGCAGGGTGCTATCTGAGGCTTCTGGAAAAGTTGGGGGTTAGAGAGGAAGAGGCTGTCTTAATAGGGGACAGCGAAGCCGATCTGCTTCCCGTAAAAAGCGTGAGGATAATAGTCGGCGATAAGGTTAAAGGGGACTACAACGTTAGAGACCTCAGGGAAGCGGTAGACCTGCTAAAGAGACTCATGGGTGAAGGAGAATGGACATAAAGCTGGCGGTCTTTGATCTCGATGGAACCCTCGTGGGTGCGCACACGGCTTTCTCCGAGATCAAGGAGAGGCTGAGGGAAAGGCTGCTGAGCGAGGGAATTCCCGAGGATTTAATCGGCGACCTCACCCCGATGTACGAAACCCTGCACAGGATTTCCCGGGAGACCGGCAGGGACTTCGAGGAGCTTCATAACCACCTGAGGGAGCTTGAAATTGAGCGCATGGATAGCAGCTATCTTTTTGAAGGCAGCAGGGAGGTTCTTGAGTTTCTGAAGGACAGGGGCATAAAAATAGCCCTCATGACGAGGAGCTGCAGGGATGCCGCCGTAAAGGCCCTCAGGATGCATGGAATCCTTGAGTACTTTGATCTGATGGTTGCGAGGGAGGATGTTCCGGTCGAAGAGCTGAAGCCCAACAGAGGCCAGCTGGAAAGGATTCTGAAGCATTTTGGAATTCCCCCCTCAAAGACAGTTATGGTTGGAGACCACGGCTACGACATCGTTCCAGCCAACGAGCTCGGCGTTCTGAGTGTTCTGGTTACATCCAACGAAACGGGCAGGATGAGTTTCTCCATCGATGCTCAGGCGCACTTTGAAGTCCCCACGATGAAGGAGCTCCTGCCCCTGCTCAGGAGAGTTCTGAACACATATGTCGTTGTCCCTGCCTACAACGAGGAAAAGACCATCGGGAAGGTGCTCGATGACCTGCTGGATTATTTTAAAGCTGAACACATAGTGGTTGTCAACGACGGGAGCAGGGATGGAACAGAGGAT
>JALSON010000260.1 GCA_026986455.1 Thermococcaceae archaeon
TCGAAGGGCGTTCACGTTGTTAGCCATCTCGTCAACAGAGGCCTTGGGGGAGCTCTTGGAACCGGAATAGCGTATGCCCTGAGGAGGGGTGCGGAGCTCATCCTGACCTTTGATGCCGATGGGCAGCATCTGATAAGCGATGCCCTGAGGGTCATGAAGCCAGTTGCAGAGGGGAGGGCTGATCTGGCAATCGGCTCACGTCTAAAGGGCGACGTGAGTCAGATGCCCGCCATAAAGCGATTCGGAAACTTTGTTCTCGATGCAATAACCGCCCTGTTTGCGAACAGATACGTTAGCGACAGCCAGAGTGGGCTGAGGTGCTTCGACAGGAGGTGTGCATCAAAAATAAGGATAACCTGCGACCGCTATGCGGTTTCAAGTGAGATAATAATTGAGGCATCCAAAAATGGCTGTAGGATTGTTGAGGTTCCCATCAAGGCGGTTTACAGTGAATACTCGATGAAAAAGGGGACGAATGTTTTTGAGGGTGTTAAAATAGCCCTGAATCTGCTGTTCGATAAGCTGAGGTGATGAGAATGTTGGTGGTGCAGTATATAGCTATTGTTGTTGTCTCAGGTTTAATGTTTTATGTTTTCAGCAAATACCGGGATGGCGACCTTGAGTGGGGGGATGTTCTTTTTTGGGAGGCTCTGTTACTGGTAATGTTGGTGCTGTCCTGTTTCCCTGTGGAAATCTCCCTTGAGGTTAAGAGGATACTTGGAATTGGCAGGGGGCTGGATGCACTCTTTGTGGTTGCAATCGGCCTTGCATACCTCATGATTTTCAGGGTGTATCTGGCCGTTGACAGGGCCGAGAGGGAGATAACGGAGCTGACGAGAAAAATAGCAATCGAGCTTGAGGAGATAAACGAGAGGCTCAGGAACATGGAAGAGAAGCTCTGAGGCTATTTGAAAAGCTCCTCCAGAAACAGTTTGACCCTCTCTTTCGGCAGTTTGAACTGCCTTATTTTCACTATGCCCTTTTCCTGTGCCTCTTTCAGGAGTATCTCCGTGGCCTCGTTGGGATACATTTCCTCATAGACTATCTCTTTTATCCCCGCGTTGATGACGAGCTTGAAGCATGTGTCGCAGGGGAAGTGGGTAACGTAGAGCGTCGCTCCCTCAAGGCTTATTCCCTTCCTCGCTGCCATCGCTATGACGTTCTGCTCCGCATGAACGGCTCTGTGGCAGTGTCCGTCCACCACCAGACAGCCAGCATCAATGCAGTGCTCCATGCCCCTGGGTGCTCCGTTGTAGCCTGTGGCGAGGATATAGCCGTCCTTCACGGCAACAGCTCCGACCCTCAGCCTCGGACATGTGGCCCTAAGCGAAACCAGCTTCGCTATAAGCATGAAGTACTCGTCCTTCGTAGGCCGGATTTTCTTTATTCTCTCCGCCCTCTCCCTGTCCAGAACTATCTCGACCTCCATTGTGCATCACTTGAGGAGGCTTCTCATGCTCAGCCCTTCAACTTCTATCATTATCCTCAGGATTCTTTCGTCATACGTGGGGTGGGTGTCCATAATACCGATACCCGTACTCCTGCTCTTTCTCTGCTTTCTCTCTATTGAGGGCTCGATTCCGGGGAGGGCGCTTTCCTTCACATGCGCCCTGAGGTCTTCGTAATATTTCAGCTCTTCCAGGGCATCCTTGAGGCTCATGGGTCTGTCGAGCAGTCTTACAGCGGCTTCATCCGCTTTGAACTCCCTCTCCTTGAAGAACCTTACCCTGTCCGCCTCATACATGA
>JALSON010000261.1 GCA_026986455.1 Thermococcaceae archaeon
TTACTGGCACTCCATCAACTCCTTCACGGCTCAGGAGACGATAAAAATCGGCAACCAGACGTTTGAGAGCTACGTGAACTTCACAAAGCCAGAGAAAATCACGAGAGAAGATTACATAAACAGCTCCATGGTTCAAAAGATCATCATTGAAAAGGGCGTCCAGAAGGTTGTAACCTCCAACGGAACGTTTGTCCTCAACGCCACCATAGAGGACGTCAACGCCCTCGACCCTTTCGCCTCAATACTCAACAACCTCGACTCGTTTAACGTCACGAAGAAGGGTAACACGCTCTTACTGAGACCAAAAACTCCCGGACTGCCAACATACGAAATTCGGCTTGATGGAAAACTTCCAGAGAGGATTACAATAAAGCAGGATAGTTTGGTGATTGTCGTAGAGTACAAGAAGATTAGGATCAAGACTTAAAGTCAGCCGGTGGTGATTGGGATGAAAAGTAAAATCACCGATTTCCTTTCACGCTTCTTTCTCGGAGTGCTCTTGTCACTTCCTGGCTTCTATCTCCTCATTTATGGTAAAGACATTTCCACTCTAATTTTAGCGTCACTCTCTTTAACATTTGCCTCTCGTTGTAGAGATAGTTGCATGTCCGGGCTTGTAAGTGAAAATAAGGAGTTGTCAGTTGATTTTCTGATCTTTTTGGTGGTCTTCTACTTGCTAAGGCGTTTTCTGATGTAGAAAACTTTTTAATTTCTAACGCTTTACTTTTCCCGGTGGTTACCATGAGGCTATTCACTGCTGGCGACCTCCCGGAAATCGTCGCAATATTGCTGTTCGCTCTCTACGCCACCATGTTGCCGGAAACTCACAGGAATCTGTTCATCATCATCGGTGCTGCAATACTGGCTGCTTTTCTGACATGGCAGAGCCACGAGAAAACCAAACAGAGAAATGCAGAGGTTTGGGAACGGCTAAAAGCCGAAATCGAGAAGCTGGAAGTCGATGGACACCTCAAGACGGGGCTTCTAAATGCCATCGATGAGCTCTACTCCGAGGCAAGGAGAAAGGGATTCGCAGTTAAGGTCATCAGGCTTGGTGATTCCAGTTCCGCCTCAGAGGAACGTCATTCCTGAGGATGAGTGAGCTGGAAACAACATCTCCACTTGAAATTAAAAGGTACTGTTTGGCTTGAGCTTGTGGGGGTTGTCCTTGAGCACTCAAACTCACAGCTACCCGGTGCTGCTGAAGAGTGGCAACGTTAGATTACTGCTCTTGGCTTACTCCATAAACGTCTTTGCGGTGGCCTATCTCATCGGCTACTACCTGAACATAACCCTCGCCTCCATCGGCGGCCCAGCGCTCGTGGGACTCTTCGCGACAATCAACAACGTCTTCTCCGGTTTTCTACCGGTTGTTGCAGGGGCTTTAGCTGATTCACACGGGAGGAGGTATGTAATCCTTGTATCTGCAGTTTTTGAAATTCTGGCCCTGCTTGCACTTGCTTTGATGGGTTCTGGGGGCAGGCTAATAGTTCTGCCCGCTGTGCTGCTCGGCGTGGCTTCTATCACGTCCTCACCGGCGATGTTCTCCCTCATGGGCGAGTTAGCGCCGCAAGATGCCATGGGAAAGGCAATGTCGCTTCTCTTCATCGCGAGCAGTGCTTCCGGAATCCTGAGCTACCTCACCTTTGGCTCTTTGGTCGGGAAAGTTGACAACTCCCGTCTTTTTGTCCTCTCTGCCCTGTTTGTATTCGGTTCCATCCTCTTCTACCTCCGCGTTTCTGAAACCATGGAAAGGAAAGCCGGAGGGGCCTTTGGAAGATTTAGGGAAGCCCTTAAAGGGGTGACATTGCTTAAAGAGTCCCTTCTGAAGCTTTTCATGGTTTACCTCTGCTTTGAGCTGTTCGTCAGCTCAATAGCGTCTCCCTTCGTCCCTGTGTTCCTTCAAAAGGTTTACTCGCTCACGGTTTCTCAAATCTCTTGGCTTTACTCTTCTATAGGCTTTGTAACCCTCGTTGGAGCATTTATCGCCGGCTATGTTGTGGACAGAATCGGCAGTTTGAACTCCTTAATACTGAAGGATTCCCTTTCCGTGCCCCTACTGATTATCTTTGCGCTTGCTCCTTTCTCAAGCGCTTTTCTGTTCTTGACCGCTCTTGCCTTCATCGAGCAACTCAACGTCTCCTCCAGCAGGTACCTGGTCGAGAACACTGCGCCTGAGCACAGAGGGCTTGTTCTCGGCTTCAAATCGTCGCTGGCTAAACTTTCTGCGGTTCCGGGGCCGGCAATTGGAGCTTTACTCTGGGGCATCGGTCCGGGGCTGATCTTCATAGTTCCTGCGTTGCTAACACCGGTTGGAATTTTGATTCTCCTTGAACTTAAGTCTGCTCGGGCGGTTAGCCATAGCTTTTAATCTTAGACCCTTCCCGACACCTTTTTAACTTCCACAGGAAACATACCTCTTTAAAAGGTGGTGCCGATGAGCATTCTCATCAAAAACGGTCACGTCATCTACGGGGAGAACCTTGAGATTGTGAAGGCTGACGTTCTGATCGAAGGGAATCGCATCGCTAAGGTGGCCGGAGGCATAAAAGAGGCCGCTGACACGGTCATAGACGCCAGGGGCAGGGTGATCTCGCCGGGCTTCATCAATCTCCATACGCATTCTCCAATGGGGCTTTTCCGCGGCTTAGCCGATGATCTTCCCCTGATGGACTGGCTGGAGAAGTATATCTGGCCTCGCGAAGCTAAGCTGACGAGGGAGCTGACAAAGGCCGGTGCATACCTCGGCGTTCTTGAGATGATACGGACCGGCACAACGACTTTTCTCGACATGTACTTCCACATGGACGCCGTTGCGGAGGTCGTTCTTGAAGCGGGGCTCAGGGGATATCTCTCTTACGGGATGATAGACCTTGGAGACCCTGACAGGACTGAGAAAGAGCTTGAAGGGGCTGTCAGGACTATGGAGTTCATTGATGGCCTGCGATCTGACAGGGTTCACTTCGTCTTCGGGCCTCACGCTCCATACACCTGCTCAATAGCGCTGCTTGAGAAAGTCAGGGAGCTGGCGGATGAACACAACAGGCTGATAACGATTCATGTTAGCGAAACACAGAGCGAGATCGGCAGAATCCTTGAACGCTATGGGAAAAGCCCTGTGGAGCTTCTCGATGACATCGGCTTTCTGGGCAGGGATGTCATAATGGCCCATGGAGTCTGGCTGGATTCAAGGGACATACACATCCTGGCGAGGCACGGTGTTACCGTTGCTCACAACCCTGCAAGCAACATGAAGCTCGCCAGCGGGGTCATGCCCCTTGAAAAGCTGCTGAAAGCAGGGGTAAATGTGGCTTTGGGTACGGACGGCTCGGCCAGCAACAACAACCTCGACATGCTTGAGGAGATGAAACTGGCTGCGCTCCTCCACAAGGTCTATAACTTTGACCCCACCGTGGCGGATGCCGGGACCGTATTCAGGATGGCGACGCTTAACGGTGCGAGGGCCCTGCGCCTAAATGCCGGTGTGGTAAAAGAGGGTGCTCTGGCTGATCTGGTGATAATAGACTTCAACAGCCCTCACCTGAGGCCGATGAACAACATAGTGAGCCATATAGTTTATTCAGCCAATGGCAGTGATGTGGAAACCACGATAGTCGACGGAAAAATCCTGATGCTCGACCGTGAGGTTCTCACTTTGGATGAGGAGAGGATTTTGGAAAAAGCTGAGAAAGCAATAGAAAAGCTTGCCTGAAGGTTAAAGGCCCGCAAGCCAGTCAGTATTTGGGCTTTCCTCTGCGGGTTTCTTCCCCAGCTTTATATACATCAAAACCCCCGCGATATAGCTGAGAGCACTCAGGGCCCCGAGGCCTGCCCCGAAGACTGCTCCTCCGACAATCGCTCCAGTCGGGCCGCTGTTTATCCAGCCGATGAACTCGGCCGCCCCGCCGAGGACAGCCCCGCCAGCTATTAAAATTAGGAACATTGCGAATCCAAAGACCGCCGTTTCCTTTTTATTTCTCCATGCCAGCCCGATAACACTGAATCCCGAATCGAAACTATCATCCCATATGTATGCCGGGATCATCATCGTGATAACTCCAGCAAGAAAGCCTGCAACAGGAAGCCCCAAGAGGAGTGCCGCCCCGATTGCAGCAGTTTCCGAGGTTCTCTTCAGGACGAAATATGCAATCACTGCTGGAACAGCTCCAATAAGCCCCATAAATGCAAGAACCAGTCCGTAAATCAATGCGACGAAGAATATTATTATCCCGTACCTCAGCGATTTTGATAGCAGTCCTGATTTTTCTCCAAGTCGCTCTGTTTTCAGTAGATAATAACCCTTGACTGTGTAGTACGCAGCTGACAGCTGGAGATATGTTCCGATTATCAGCAGGGGAAGAGCATACACCTGGGAAAATCCGGGTTTATAGCTTATGAGCCTTGCAGTGTTCCCATAACCCGTTATAACCTCTCCAAGGCTCTCCAGTGCATAGGCTATTGCCGGAAAAGTCATGAGCCACCTGTTTCTGGATACTGTGCCGATTGCCTCTCCAAGAGCACCCCATGCTTTCATACGATCACCGGTGGTATTCCGCTCAAATGTTTTTAAATTTTACTGTTTTAAATTGTATATATAAAACTTGGCCTCAGAAATCCCGGTCTCCCATAATGTTCTGGTTGGGATAGAGCTAAGATAAACTCCTCAGAAAATTAAATTCCAAACCGGTGGGCGTAACAATTAAAATCATTAAACCGTATTCTGAGCGGTGGTTTTCATGGTTCATATTGAGATAGTCAAGGGAGACATAACAAAGTTCCCCGCTGAAGCCATCGTAAATGCGGCTAACCGCTACCTGCAGCACGGCGGAGGTGTGGCTTATGCGATAGCCAAAGCGGCCGCTGGCAACGTTGCCGAGTACATCAGGATAAGCAGGGAAGCCATGAGGGAGCAGCTTGGGAAGGACTCCATCGAGCACGGGGAGGTCGTTGTTACGCCGGCGTTGAGGCTTGAAAGGTATGGAATTAAATACGTCATTCACACGGTTGGGCCTTACTGTGGTGGAAAATGGGATGAGGACAAAAAGGAGAAGCTCAAGAAAGCCATCCTCGGCGCGCTGAAGAAGGCGGATGGGTTCGGCGTCAAAACCATAGCCTTCCCGGCCATTAGCGCTGGCATCTACGGCTGTCCGCTTGAGGAGGTCGTGAGAACTTTTATTGAAGCTGTGGAGGAGTTTTCGGAGGAAGCCGAGAGTGTTAAAGAAGTTCATCTTGTGCTCTATTCGGAGAGGGATTATGAGAGGGCTTTGAAGATACTGGAAAAATGAGGAGTAAAAATATGGACAGAAAAAACCTCGAAAGCTGGCTTCCGTTGTTAATATCTTTCAGGCTTATACTCCGTCTTTTGACACTTGTGGGATTGCCTTTTTTCTTGGTCCCCATGCTGAATATAAGTCTCTTTTCTAAACTTTCAGGAGAATTCCTGCGGGCATACATTATTGCCCTGCTTGTTACGGAAGTTTACTTGCTTTTAACATTCAGAAAAGGGAAAATTCCTCTGAAATCACTTCTCACATATTTTGGTATGGCAACAATCTTTGAATTCCCGGACACTGTAGTCAGGCTGCTTTTTGGTGAATTTCCGTTGCATGCCCTCCCCTTTCTCCCTCTGGCTATCCCATGGTACTTAAGCACTTTGGCCGGTTTAATTATTTCTTTAAAACTCTTTTTCAGAAAATCATAAATATGGTGTAGCAATACTTAGAATACTGTTAATTCAAAAGCTCTGATATAGACAAACACTGGGGGTACACCAGTTGGACGTGAAAGCGAAGCTCCTCTTTTCATCCGCATTTTTCCTCTGGTTTATACAGGAGTTCTATCTACTGCAAACTGGAGGGTCTCATCTATTCCGCACCCATTACCTCCCATCTGTCCTGCTGGTTCTCATCCTCACCCTGCTGCTGTTCCTCGCCCTTCACCTCTACAGGGATTTAAACGTCGAAAAACTGGCATTTTTCATGCTCTCGCTGTATTTCCTGTTTTCCCTTCCATTATTTTGGGAGGGCCTCAAATGGCTGATGGCCTTTGACACATTTTTGTTCATCTTGGCTTTCCTGGTGTTTATCGGGACAAAACAGCGGCAGGACTGGGGAAGTTGGGAGGTCATCGGAGTGAATTCTGGTGAGATAGTCCTCTTTCTCACTAAAATCTCGGCAGTTTTCTTTCTTCTCTACTTTCTCCCCGGCAACCTCATGGGTTACGGCATCGGCGAGTGTCCCATGTTTGGAACGGTGGTTTACAACACCCCCTGCAGGCTGTATTCCCTCGGAATGTTCCTCCTTGGCATCTCAATCCTGTCTCTCCTTCTGGCTGGCAGAATCAGGGCTTCCTTCCTACTTTCTGCCTTCTATCTCGGGATAACCTTCTTTGAGGCGTGGGCTTGGGTGATAAGTGCCAGGCTTTTCGCGCTCGCTGGGCTGGTTCTTTCCCTCATCCTTTTTGTATTCTCTCCCCGGGAGGCGGGTGCATCGAGGTCACTTTCCCGGGCGGTTGGCTTGGTCCTCTACGTTTTCAACTTCGCTGTGTTCCTCCTCATGGCCGTTAGCTTTGTATTTTACTTCTCTTGGATATGTGACGGGCTTTATTCCAGTTCATCGACTCTCCTGTGTTTGACTCTCTCCTACGCTTTAATTATACTGGGGATTGCATCGCCGGTTCTCTGGGCCAAAGGGCGGAAGAATTGCGCCGTGATAATCCTCCTCGTGAACTTCCTGTTTTTTGGAATCGTCCTCAGGCCCTCTATGAGCGGTTGGACGCCTCTCTCCATAGCGCTCTCCATTGTGGCGCTTGCCCTCAATTCTCCCTCATTTACTGGGGATTTTGGGAGGTCCGAAAATGGAGGGTAGCTGGGAATCGTGGCTCCCCATCATCCTGATCTTCCGGCTTGCCTTTCGCTTCGTTACTGTGATGGACACTTTAAGCATAGTGCTTTTCTACAACGCGCCGCTCCTGCTCCATCTCCCCCGGTTCCTAATCCTGGGATATCCTTTCCTCATGGGCATCGTCGAGGCCCACCTGCTGATAGTCCTCAGAAAGGGAGGGTTTCCATTCAAACTTCTCATGGGTTATTTCATCATCGCCATCATTTTTGAGTTCCCCTATGCCACCATTGGGAGTGGAGATGCTGGACTTCTCCTCTTTGCCCTTTCTTGGTATGTCACAGCCCCCTCAGGTTTGCTTCTCGTTTTAATTTCATCCCGGCGGGGAAAACCCCTTAACCCTTAAACCCGAAATTTCTCATGGTGGTGCTCATGCGCATCGAGGATGTTTACATATGGGACATAAACGCGAAGTGGCTCGGCATAACCCCTTACCAGCTCATGGAAAATGCAGGTGCTGGAGTTGCAAGGACAATAGAAGGGAGATTTGGCAAAAATTTAAAAATAGCGGTTTTCTGCGGGACTGGCAACAACGGCGGCGACGGCTTTGTAATAGCGAGGCATTTAAGCTTTGAAAATGAAGTAACGGTTTTTCTCGTCGGCGATGAAATAAAAATTAGAAGCGAGGAAGCCAGACACAACTGGGAGATACTCAAGGGGCTTGACTTTGTGAAAATCAAAGTCCTCAAGGACTCGGCTTACATAAACTCCCTCGACCTTTTGGGCTTTGACGTCATCGTTGACGCCCTCCTCGGCGCCGGAACGAGAGGAGAACCGAGGGAGCCGATACGCTCCGCGATAGAGAAGATAAACGAATACGCCGGAGAGGCGAAAATAGTGAGCGTTGACCTGCCGAGTGGCTATCCGAGCGGGATTAGGGTAAATTGCGACTTTGCGGTTACCTTCCAGTGGGACAAGGAGGAGTATAATGGGTTCGAGCGCGTTGTGGTTAAAATAGGCTATCCAAGGGAGCTGTACCACCTCGTCGGGCCGGGCGATGCGAAGTTCGCCCTAAGGAGGAAGGGCGAGCACAAGGGGCAGAACGGGAAGCTTTTGATAATCGGCGGGAGCGAGGACTACTTTGGAGCACCCTACCTTGCCTCAAAGGCTGCCTCCTACATCGTTGACCTCGTTTATCTTGCGATGCCCGAATATCCAGCTAAGAGGATAAGCGACCCCGACCTTATTCTGAGGCCCTTTGGGGGGAGGAATTTCAATCCGGAGCACGTTGATTCCCTAATGGAACTCGCTCAAAAGGTTGATGCCATAGTTATAGGGCCCGGCATTGGATTAAAAGAGGAAACGAGGGAGTTCGTGCGGGAGTTCGTAAGGCGCTGTGAAAAACCTATGGTGATGGATGCAGATGCCCTTAAGGCGGTGGCAGAGGACTTGGGCGTTCTCAAGGGCAAGACCTTCGTCCTAACTCCCCACGGTGGCGAGTTCAAGGTTCTCTTTGGTGTGAAGCCCGAAGGCTCGCTCATGGAGAGGGCGAAGGTGGTGGAGGAAAAGGCATTCGAAGTCGGCGGTGTAATCCTTCTTAAAGGCGCCTACGACATCATAAGCGACGGGAAAACATGGAAGTACAACAAAACTGGCAACAGGGGAATGACCACCGGAGGAACCGGGGACGTTTTAGCGGGCCTCGTTGGCTCTCTCTTAGCGCTCGGCAACGAACCTCTTAGAGCGGCTTCCGTTGGAGCCTTCCTCAACGGTCTCGCAGGGGATTTCACCAAGGAAGAGCTCAGGGAGAACTTCACAGCTCTTGAGGTTGCAAAGAATGTGCCAAAGGCGGTTAAGTGGGTGGGGGAGTTCTGATCTCTCTATTTATAAACAGAAAAAGGTGGTGTGAAGTCTTTAATCAACCAACCCCAGCATAACTCCAGATGGAGTATCCGTAATAGCCGTTTGCAGGATCATAGGGTGGTGCAGTCAGTTCAACCCATCCATCATACTGAACCTGCCTGTCAACCCAGCCACCGAGGTTGCCGGTGTATTCGTGTATTGTGTATCCTGCGAACTTTGATCCCACGTTAACCCAGCGGTTGCTCCACTCGCTTCCCAGGTTGATGTATGTTATCAGGCCCGGTTTGTCTCCATATCCTGTTCTCTCAAAAATAAGCTCATCGTTGTCGTAGTACAGGATCTCAGTGCTTCCTCCCGCGAGGTGATCGTGTATCCAAATGAGGTTGATGAGTTTGTCCTTGTTGAGCCACTCTTCGAAATCCCTGTAGAAAATAACCGGCTGGCCCTCGTAGGTTAGGATAAAGGCATATGCTGGGTATTTATTCCAGATGATGTCCGTGTCATGGTTGGCCACGAAGGTAACCGCCTTGAAGGGGTCGCGGGCTGTAACAATCTGGCCGTTCTGTATCGCTGAGACCAGGGCAGGAATGTTATTGTTGTCAAATGCTTCAT
>JALSON010000262.1 GCA_026986455.1 Thermococcaceae archaeon
CCGCCCTTACGAGGAGGGTGTTTATCTTGGACGGCTCGACATTCTTCAGAACTATATAACCCATTGCAACCTCGGGAGAATAGCCCTTCTCCATGAGCACCTCAATAGCCCTCTCAACCTCTGCCACCCTCACGAGGACGGTTTCCTCGGTCGGTGCGCTTCCTCTGAACTCCCCCAAGCTCCCGGAGAAGAGAACTTGGCCTTCACGGATTACGGTTACGGTGTCGCAGACTTCATCAACGTCGCTCAGTATGTGGGTGGAGAAAATAACAGAGGTGTTATTCTCCTTCGCGTATTTTCTCAAAAACCTCTTGAATTTAAGCCTCCACTCCGGGTCGAGGCCTCTCGTGGGCTCGTCGAGGATGAGCACATCAGGCTCTCCGAGAAATGCCCGCGCCATTGTAACCCTTCTCTGCGTCCCGCTTGAGAGGGATGAAACCCTCTTTTTGGCGTACTCCTCAAGCTCGAAGAACTCTAAAAGCCCTCTTAGCCCTTTTTCATCGTAAACTCCCTTAAGAGAAGCATAGCGTCTTAAGTTGTCCCACACTGAGAGGTTCGGGTAGAGGAGGTCGTACTCTGGAAGGTAGCCAATCCTCGCCCTCACCTCGGGGTTTTTGAGGGGATTAACGCCGAGAACCTCAACCCTGCCGGAGTCCGGGACGAGAAGGCCGAGGATCAGGCGGAATGTGGTTGTTTTACCCGCTCCGTTGTGCCCGAGGTAAGCGTGAATCTCACCGGATTTTACGGTCAGGCCTATCCCGCGGAGAACTTCCTTCCCGTTTATGCTCTTGCACACATTATCGAGCACTATCATAATGGCCACCTCACACGAGCACCATTTTTTCTCCGAGTCTCTCTTCCAGTGAGTGTATAATCAAGAACGAAACTATGAGTGCGCCCGCCGAGAGGAGCAAGGATAGAACCAATGCTATCCCCATTGAAATGCCAACTCCAAAGTACTTTGGAATGTACATGGGGGCAAAGTAAGCCGTGAACAGGAGGGCGATTTTTGTAATGTCAAGGTATTTTGACTGGAAGAGCAATGTTATCAAAATCACCAGAAGCGTGATTGTGAACAGTGCCGGAGCGGATATTATAACTCCTAAGAGTGCCGTGATCGGTGGAACCGGCGTGCCGGTGTAATCCGCGAGGACTACCCCGATGAAGCTCCCCACGGCCATGCCGGTTATTCCTATGATGAATCCTCCGAGAGTTTTGAGGAGGAGAAGATGAACGGGGCTTAAGGGAAGTGTAAGAAGCATCTCGTGAATGCCCAAAAGCTTCTCCCTGGAAACCGCCCCGCTGAAGAGGAGGGACACCATTATCGAAAGTGCAATAGAGGAAGTTCCCACAACTGCACCACTTGAAATAGGACTCCAGCTGACTATCCAGTAAAGGACAGCAGTTATCCAAGGAATCCAGATCACGTTTAATCCCATCTGCTTTGCACTGTATCCGACTTCTTCCCAAACCTGACCCCATTTTAATCGCATTGACATCATAGGAGTCACCGTCGAAACACGTGACAATTTTCATAGGCACATATAACTCTTGCGGGTAGGGCATAGAGAAAACTAAGAATATGAGATTAGATAACCAAAGATAGTATCAACGAGCCACTCCTAAAACTCCGGAATCCTTATCGGTGCTTGCAATTCCTTCTCGTTCTTCTCAAGGTTCGTCGCGAGCATCTTTATCCGTTCGCAGCCCTTTATCTCCCTGATGAACTCGGCCACACTCTTCGGCACGAGCTCCTCCCACGGCTTTCCCTCAATCATGCGCTTCCTTATCTCCGTCGCCGAGAGTATGTCCTTCCTGAACATCGGCTGGACTATGACTTCATAGCCTTTCTCGCGGAAGAGCTGGGCAACGAGAGAGTTTCCGGTGAAGACGACGTCGAAGCGCGGAACCATGCTGACAACGTAGGTCGCCCAGATGGCGTTGAAGTTTATGTCAGGCAAAGGAATCAGGTAGTAGCGCTTACCGGTGAGTTCCGCTTCATCCAGAGCCCTTATGAGCATTTCCATCCTTTCGCTTGCCGTGAATGGATTCTTCAGGGTATGGCTCGCCTGAGCGCTCCCTATGCCGATGATGACCTCATCAACCTGCGAAAAGACGAATTCTAAGGCTTTTATATGCCCGTTGTGGACGGGCTGAAATCGACCGACGAAGAGACCGCGTTTCATTC
>JALSON010000263.1 GCA_026986455.1 Thermococcaceae archaeon
CCTTCCACTCGCTGCCTGAAGACCGAGATAGAGGGTTATCATCATGACACCTATAATTGTCACCAGACCCATGCTTATTGTCTTCTTCCTTCCTATACGTCCCCCTATTAGGCCTCCGGGGATTGAAAATACCATGTAACCAAGGGCAAAGATTCCAAGGAGGAAAGCACCGGTGCTCTCTCTTATTCCAAGCTGAAACTTGGCATAGCTGGTGAAGAAGGTCTCCAGCGAGTTGAAGGCAACGAACCAGAGAAATATTGCGAGCAGCATGAAAAGGAGGCTCCTCTCTCTGCTTGCGAAAACATCCCGGAGGTTTTCCTTGAGTTCGCCAAAGCTCACCCTGCTCGTTTGTTTAAGGAGCTGCCCGAGCTTCACCCTCTTCTCCGCAGGTTTCTTGTACCTCTCGGGTTCGGGAACGAACAGAACAACGAAGATGTTGGCGAGGAACATTATCGCAGCACCGACATAGAAGGGCAGGGCGTAGTTTATGTCGTAGAGGATTTTGCCTCCGAAGTATGCAAAAAGCGCTCCCAAACCGCCCATAAAGTTGATTATACCATTTGCCTGACTCCTCTTTTCGGATGGAGTTATATCGGGCATGAATGCTATAACAGGTGATCGGAATAATGCCATGAAGAAGTTCATGAAGATAATCGTGCCCATCATGAGGGCGAGGGTTTCATGCGCCCTTGCAATGGGTATAAGCGCAAACATTAGGGCCCCAAGTGGAGCACCTATCATTATGTAAGGCTTCCTCCTTCCCCATCTCGTCCTCGTCATGTCGCTGAGGGCACCGAGGTATGGCAGCAGGACTATGGCGAAGATGTTGTCTATTGTCATTATTCCGCCTGTTATTGCCTTATTCAGGCCGAAATCCTCCTGGAGGAATATAGGTACATAAGCGTTGTAGAGTGCCCATATGATGCTTATGCCAAAAAAGCCAAAGCCCAGCAGAAATATCCTTTTGTAATTAAACTCCACATCCATTTTAACCCCTCCTCCAAGTGCCAGTAAGAAATCTACTCATTAATTCATTATATTTCTTGTGGTTCTGCTGGAGGGTGCTGGGGGAAGTTAGATGAGGGAAGAACCTGTTTATCCCGGCGCCATGCTGCCGGAAAGCCGCAAGCCAAATAAACCCCCTGCACGTAGTCCGGAACATGAAGGTGTTGCTCCTCGGCCACAGAGGTTTCAAGCGGTTTTATCCTGAAAATACCATCCCTGCATTCAGGAAAGCCCTCTGGTGCGGGGCGGATGGCATAGAGTTTGATGTCTGGCTGACTAAAGATGGAAAACTCGTCGTTATTCACGACAGATACTTCAGGGTAGACGGGGAGACATTCGATGTAAAAGCCCTCCGGCTGAATGAAATCAGGCGTCTGCATCCTTTCGGCCCGCTGATACCCACCGCCGAAGAGCTCATCGGAGAATTCCCGGGCTCATATTTTAACGTGGATGTCAAGGACATCGAGGCGGTTGAGAAAGTTCTTGATGTTGCGGGGGATATGGAAAAGGTAATCATATCGGCCGATAACCCTGCAGTTCTGAGGGCCCTCAGGGAGGGGAATGGAAAGGTAAGGCTTGGCTTTTCCATAATCACGTGGAGCTCTCTCTTCAGATTTCCAGCTCTCAAAAGAGAGCTCGGCCTGTATTCCCTCCACGTGCCTGTGGATGCCGTGGATTATGTGGGTCTTCCGGCTCTTAAATTCCTCCTCAGATGGGCGCGCTCCCTCGGAGTTAAAATAGCCCTCTGGAACTATCGGCAGGATGAATTCAGGTACCTGCCGCCCTTGATTCGCTACTGCGATATTCTTATCTCGGATGATGTCTCAAAGGCATCCAGATTTCTGAGGGAAAGGCTTTTTAGATAAACCTCCCTTTCTATCTGAGGCGATATGTATGGCAGGCTGGGAAGAGAACAGGGTTCTCGTTCTTGGACACAGGGGTTTCATGTCAAAATACCCCGAAAACAGCATTTTAGCATTTGTTGAGGCCATAAATGCGGGGGCGGATGGAATAGAGCTCGACGTATGGCTAACAAAGGACGGAAAGGCAGTTATAATGCACGATGAGAGCATAGACAGGACTTCAAGCCTTAAGGGGAATCAGAAGGAAATGACGATGGAAGAGCTGAAAAAGGCTGATCTCGGGATGGGACAGAATATTCCGGCACTTGAGGAAGTT
>JALSON010000264.1 GCA_026986455.1 Thermococcaceae archaeon
TCAGGAATCAGCTCGAAGAGAGGAGGGGTGAGCTGAAGCACTACGATGCAAAGCTCATAAAGTCGGTGAAGGAGATTCCGCTTGACCTCAGGCAGCTGAAGAGGGAAATCGAGGAGATGGAGCAGGAAATAAAAGACCTTGAGCCTGTGAACATGAAAGCCATAGGGGACTTTGAGGTTGTTGAGAGGAGATACCTTGAGCTGAAATCCAAGAGAGAGCAGCTCGAAGCCGAGAAAGACAGCATAGTGGAGTTCATACAGGAGATAGAGAGCCAGAAGAAGAACGTCTTTATGCAGACCCTGATGGCAATAGCCGAAAACTTTTCGGAGCTCTTTGCCAAGCTCTCTCCGGGAGGAAGCGCAAAGCTCATCCTTGAGAACCCGGACGACCCATTCGCCGGAGGCCTTGAGATAGAGGCCAAGCCTGCAGGAAAGGACGTCAAGAGGATAGAGGCCATGAGCGGCGGTGAGAAGGCTTTAACAGCTTTAGCATTCGTCTTCGCCATACAGCGCTACAAGCCGGCCCCGTTCTACCTCTTCGATGAGATCGATGCCCATCTCGACGATGCAAACGTCAAGCGCGTTGCGGATTTGATAAAGGAGGCCTCCGAGAACAGCCAGTTTATCGTGATAACGCTCAGGGATGTCATGATGGCCAATGCCGAGAAGATAATCGGCGTATCAATGCACAACGGAGTTTCCAGAGTGGTTTCCCTGAGCCTTGAGAAGGCCATGAAGATACTCGAAGAGGCCAGGAGAAAAAGCGATGCTGAGCACGAGGAGATGTTCGGGCATTTGAAAGGGTGAATCCAATGTTTGACGGGGAAGAGTTCGAGCGGTGGCTGTCTCAGGCCGAGTATACCCTCAGGAGTGCCGAGAATGACCTAAATTCCAAATTTTATTCATGGGCGTGCTTTAAGGCCCAGCAGGCGGCGGAGTACGCCGTCAAGGCTTTGCTCTTTGGGCTGGGGGTTATGGCTTACGGCCATTCAATAAAGAAACTGCTCGACATACTATCCAGGGAGATTGAGGTTCCGGAGGGGCTTTTTGACAATGCCAGGATGCTGGACAGGCATTACATTCCTCCACGATATCCGGACGCATACATAGAAGGTGCTCCCTACGAGTACTACGGGGAAAAGGATGCCCTTGAGGCCATCAATTCTGCACGCGAGGTCATCGCCTTTGTCAGGAGGGTGGCGGATGAGGTCAGGTGAACTGCCCTATGAGGGAGACGTTAAGAAGTACGTGGAAGCCCTCAAAGGGGCACTCCGGCCTAAATTAATATTGCTGTACGGCTCACTGGCAAGGGGAACCTTCGGGCTGGGGAGTGACATTGACATCCTCGTGATATCTGAAAACCTCCCCAAAAGTCCAAACGAGCGCCTTAAACTTCTCTACGAGCTCGACAGAACCCGGGCCCCGATAGATGCCAAAGCATACACTCCCGGGGAAGTGAAAAAGATGCTCCTCAAGGGACATCCCCTCATCATGGACGCCCTATCCGACGGAAAAATCCTCTACGCGGATGAAGATTATCTCAGAGAACTTATGGCGATGTTCAAAGTAGCTAGGAGAAAGTTCCGCCGTTTTGAGAGGGGCTGGATTAGGATTGAGAGGTGAAGCTTATGGAATCGCGCCGTGAGGAAGAGGTAACCCCCGTCGATATTCTCCTCCAGCTCGTCACCATGGGCAAGGTCGACCCGTGGAATATTGACATCGTGGATTTAACCGAGAAGTACATCGAGAGGCTCAGGGAGATGAAGGAGCTTGATCTGAGACTCTCAGCCCGGGCCATTTTGGCCGCTTCAATTCTTTTAAGGATGAAGACCGAGGCCCTGCTCTATGGAGATGAGGAAAAAGAGGAGGAGCATGAGGAGCGCATAAGGGTTGAGGTTGAGCCCCTGGCTCCGCCGCTCAGGAGAGTTGAACGCTACTACACCTTCGACGACCTTATAGAGGCCCTCATGGATGCACTGGAGGAGGCCGAAAAGAGAAAGCCAAGGAAAAGAAAGAGGGTTGAAATCGAGGAGGAGATATTCGTTGTCGATGACTTCCGTGTGGATGTCGAAAAGCACGTCAGCAGGCTCTATGAGATAGTGAAGAGGCTCCATGAAGAGTCAGGGGAAAGGATAAACTTCTGGGAGCTTGTGTTTGACCCAACGCCGAAGATAGTGGCGAGA
>JALSON010000265.1 GCA_026986455.1 Thermococcaceae archaeon
CCTGGTCAAAGCCTACAGCGATACTGCAAGTTTGGCCATCGAGAACGCGGGCATCGTCGAGGTTTACGAGACGGAGCGCTTCCAGGTTACATTGCCCTACGGCCTCTTTCACCATGTCAAAGAAACCGTTGAGAATTCCGACGGGAGGGTCGTTGGAGAGGAGTACGGCGAGCTGGTAACCTTCACTGTCGAGACGAGAAAGGGTGAAGCTGAGAAGCTGATGAAGCTTTTGACGGAGAGGACGAGGGGAAGGGTAAGGCTGAGGAGGCTCTTCATGAGTTCGTTTGAGGGGAACCTCTAAGTTCTCTTTTTCCTCTCCCTCAAGAAACCCTGTATCCTCCAGAGGAGGAGAACCAGGGGATAAAGCGGCACCGGGACGGCATAGAAGGTAACCCCCTCCTCGGTTCTTCTGGGAACGAGTTTATACACCCTCGGGTTCAGTCCTCTGGAGCGCAGCAGCTCTTTTTCGTTCTCTTTGTGGGCCTGTATGACTACATCGATGACATCAGCGTCTTCAGAACGCCTCCTCAGAATGTCAATCAGTTCTTCGCAGGTTTTTGCGCTCTCGTTCTCGAAGAGAAAATCCTCGAACACGGACCTTCTCTCTCCCTCCTTTATCCTGCGGCATAGCTCAAGCATTAAATCGTAATCCCCAACATCGTGCACCCTGTTGAGAACCCTTGAGATCATGTAAGTCCTCATGGAGCGCCCCTTAACACGTAAAGCCCAAGCAAACGCCTCACGGAGAACTTTTATTCCCTCCGGAGTGTTTTCCAGGCACTCATACACATCCAGGAGAACGTCCACCTTCTTCTCTGGTTCGGGGATGAGATAGATCATGTCACGAACCTTCCGAACCCGTTCTGGAGTGCATTCCCTGAGATACTCCTTGAAAATTCTTCCAATTCCCCATAAGATGTCCTCCAACTCATCCAGGAGTGATAGCACCGTGCTGGTAGCTTTTTCAAGCCCATCCCGTTTGAGGAACCCAAGTCCAAGGGCCACAACGTCGTGGGAGTAGTCCAGAAGTTCTATGTCGTTGAGTTCATGACGATTAACGCTCCGGAGTGCCCTCTCCGCGTCATCAAGCTTTCCAGCTCGTATTAGCTCATCCACTTCCATCTCCTTCACCTGTAAACGAGGTAAATAGGTTCAAGGTTGAGTTCCCGCCTCACAAAGGCCCCGATGAAACACCTGAGGCCCCGCTTGAATTCCCCCATTTTAAGGCCCTCAAGGAGCTCGCGGGGATTCTTAATAAAACCAGAGAGGAAGTAATCCTTAATTATCTCAGCGAGCAGTCTTTCGGAATTCCCTGCCAGTGAGAGGGCCTTCGTAAGTTCTCCACGCAGTGCCAGCTCAACGCAGTCGTTCCAATAAAGGGACCCACGGTTAGTCTCAACCAGTTCTTCAATGGCCTCTTCGCAGTTTTCGATGTCCCTTCCGATACTTCGAAACAGCTTTGCCCTCGTAGGTCTGAGAAGTTCATGACAGACCTCAAGTGCCTCCCCTGGGTTTTTGGTTAGAATTGCCATTCTGAGAATGGCCAACCTGCAGAGTTCCCTGTGATAGTTCCCCCTGGGGAGGTCGCAGATGAAAAGAACCCCTGGAAGGTTTATTTTCCGCAGTGCCTCTGTGGTTATCCTGAACACCTTGTGGGGATTTTCCCCGGCCAGGTGGAGGTTTTCAATGACTGTCACCCCGTCGCCAGTTTTCCTTAAATATTCCACGAGCAGATCGGGTTCCGTTTCGTTGCATGCCTCAAGCAGGTGAAATGCCGTCCTGTCTCCTCTGAGGGCGAGAAGCCGTGCCTCCCAAAGGATTAACATCTTAACATTGTCCGAACAGCCATAGCGCTTTATGAGTGAAACCAGCTCACTGTGCCGTCCCTTTTTTCTAAGTCTGCGGGCAACCTTATAAACTATCTCCTCAGGGTTGTCGCCATGCCGGAGGGAAACCTGGGGGGATAAAATATCCATGTAGTAGGGTGCACTGTATGCCTATTAAAAATTTATGCCTGCCACATCATCTCCCAAAGGAACTTCCAAATTTATGCAGTTTACAAGGGGTGTAAAACTTCCTCCAAAGCGGCCGGTGATGTAGAGGAATGTCTCCGCACTATCGGATGTAGGACCCAAGAGAACATCGCTGAAGAGATAGCGACGGGCAAGAGC
>JALSON010000266.1 GCA_026986455.1 Thermococcaceae archaeon
CAGGAGCAGGTAGTCAAGGCCACCCAGATAGACAACAATTCTCCCGCCCTTTCCTGCGGCAAACCTCAGGATTTCTTCCTGAAGCATGTGGAGCTTTGCGGGGTCAACGCTGTTAAGGGAACCGGTTCTGCTCAGCCATATGTATCTGTCGGGCTTTACCCCCGAACTCCTTACAAATGCATCCTCTGGATCCCTCCCGATTACAACAAGCTCTTTAGAATTCTCTTTTAGGAGCATAAGGAGCTCTCTAATGTCTTTTGCGGATTTTCTTGTTATGTATCCGCCATATAACGGCCATTTTTCATCCATTTTCTCTTGGTGTGAATTGCTGATACACGTGATGCGCCTTATATAGTGAACACCCGCAGAAACAGCGAGGATATAGGAGATTGTTATCGGGATGGCGGCAAGAAACCAGAGCTGGGCCCTGTTCAGCGAGTCTGCTATAACCCCGATACCGCCGGCGGAAAAAAAGATAAGGGACAGCAATATTCTCCTGCCCAATTGTTTTGCAGGCGAATCTAAAACTTTGTAGCGGGAGTACATCAGGCTTATCAATGAAAGCCCTATCAGAAGGACGATCACACCGCTTGCGACACCAAGCTGGTCTATATACATCAGCTTCCCCTCTCTTCTGTATTTCATGGGAGTATATCACGGGGACTATATAAATATACCTTGGTCTCCATAAGTTTAGTTAGCCTTCCGATGGATTCCGGAAGGTGCTCTCGAACAATGCAGAACAACCTAACGCCAGTAGGGCCGTCTGATTTTGATGGCTTCCCTGAAAACGTCCACAAGCTCCTCATCTGTGGCTCCTTCTCTCAGAGGTGTCAGGATGTCTATCAGGTCGTCCCTTCTGAGGAGGCAGGTTTTCAGATGTCCGTCAGCGGTGAGCCTCAGGCGGGTGCAGTTGGCACAGAAAACCGTGTTGTGCATCGCCCTCACAACTTCCACCTCGGCGGTTCCGCCATTAACCGGCAGAAAGTATTTCCTTCTCCTGTGCATTCTCCTTTCCTTTATTTCCACAGCTCTCCGCTCGAATTCCTCTTCGAGGGGTTTTAGCGGGTAGAAGTACCTCTTAAAAAACCACGACTCTTCAAGCTCCCTGGGGGCTTCGATTTCAATCAGCTGGAGAACAGCACCGGTTCTGGCGGCATAGTCTATCATATCCCATATTTCATCATCGTTCAGACCCTTCATGACGACCATGTTGAGCTTGACCGGATTGAAGAGCCGCACCGATTTCTCAATGCCCTTGAGAACCTGCGGCAGAACATCGAAACCTGTGATACGTCTGTATTTTTCTCTATCAAGAGTATCGAGGCTTATATTTACCCTGTCCAGCCCGGCCTCCTTCAGGTCTTCCGCAATGTTATACATGACCGTTCCGTTTGTTGTGAGGGATAGATCCTTCACGTAGGGCCTTATCCTCCTGACGATTTCAACGATGTCCTTCCTTATGGTCGGCTCCCCTCCGGTGAGCTTTACCTTTCTTACCCCCAGCCTTGAGGCGATTCTGACGATTCTCTCTATCTCCTCAGGGGTCATCTCCCTCCACCCTTTGTTCTGCCCTTCCCTGTGGCAGTAGAAACAGTTCAGGTTGCAGCTCTCAGTCACGGATATTCTGAGGTTGGTCACTGGCCTTCCGAAGCGGTCAAAGAGCACCATCTTTTCACCGCAGTAATTAAGCTCCATATGTTAAAAAAAGCTTATGGGTAAATGATTTCATTTACATCGAAAAGTAAAAGTAGGGGAAGGGGGCAATATCCTAAGGGGGCGTTCTATGAATATCGAAGGGTTGAAGGATTTGGTGCGCAAAGCAGGGGAGCTCCACAGGAGATTTGAAAGGGAGTTCCCAAAACTCTATGAAAGCGATGACATCGAGTCGCTCCATTCTCTGGTCAGGCTCCTCTATTCCCTTGCTGAGGAAAAGCTCAACCTTGCCTCCTCCATACACAGAGAGGTGGCAATTGTCGGGGGGACGATTGAACATTATGCAAAGGAGCTGCAGAAGAACGAGCACCAGATGAAGTTCCGTCTTGAGGAGGTTCTCTCGCTCCTGCCCCGGGTAAATGACTATGAGAGCAGAACAAAGCTGAAAACCTCCATAGGCAGGCTCGTGCAGTTTCACCGCTTTTATGATTACACGGTTACCCAGTCCATCCAGGGGCTCAGCTCCGAGATTGAAGGGCTGATTTTTATAGGGTCGACAGGCGAAAAAGAGAAAAAGCCTCCGACGAGTATAATGGAGAAGCTCAGGAAAGTTGAGGAAGTTGATGCCCGACTCAGCACGCTCATAGCACTTACGTATCATCTCTACACTCATCCCTCGTGGGTTCATAAGGTTGAAGAGGCCCTGAGAAGGTGGCACTCCAGGGGTTTGCTCTGGGTCGAGGCGAGAAATGTTGAAAAGGAGAGCGGGGTGCCGGATGCCGCACAGATACTTGAAGGTCTTGCCCTCATCGGAATAGCTGAAAAAAGGTATAGGGGTGGTGAAGTTGTCTACAGACTCAGAGGTTTCGGTAAGGATTAGGGGGATATACAGCACGGCGCTGACAAAGCTGTTCCTTGACAGCGGCCTCAGAATCTCTCAGCCGAGCCAGAGGATCGCTGAAAGGCTGGGAATTGAGAAGAGCTACGACGACTTTGACGTGGACATATACGACAAAAAGGACAGGCAGGGTGTTATCATCACGGGCACGGCTGTTGAGAAGGTCAAGGAGGTTCTTGAGGAGGAGTTCATAGATGTTTTCTTCAGGAAGATGCCCTACCAGCTCTACGGCATATACAAAGGGATGGTCGTCAAAAAGGATGAGAGGTATGTTTATGTTGACATAGGGAGCGCCATAGGTTCCGTGATAATTGAGGAGCTTCCGGATGTTATGGAGGGTGATGAAGTCCTCGTTCAGGTAAAGAAGCACAACGTTCTTCCCCATCTGAGCGTGCTGCTGACCGTGCCCGGGGATTATGCGGTTTTAATACCTAAGCCCGTGGGGAGCCAGAGACATGTGAAGATTTCGAGGAAGATAAGGGACAGCGAGGAAAGGGAAAGGCTCAGGATACTGGGTCTGAGTCTTGACCTCGGGGACTGGGGGGTTCTCTGGCGGACGGCAGCTGCATATAAGGACTGGAACCTCCTGAGGGACGAGCTCGTTAAACTGTCCAGACTCGCGGACAGGCTCAAAGAGGCGGACAGGTATTCAGCACCGGCCCAGATCATTGAGGGCAGGGACATATACGAGGTCGAGTTCGGAGGGGGGGCAAAGAAAAAGCTCGATGAGATTAGGAACAGGGTTGTTCCGACCATTGAGGGACACCATCAGTTCAAGTCCTATGACCCGGAGTTCAGCTTTGCCGTGGAGATAGCCGAGGGGATACTCTCAAGGCTCCCATCACAGAGGGAGAAAATAAAACAGGGATTCATACAGGCGCTGGTTGACAGCAAGGGGCCAAAAGTTGGGTGGCTTTTTGTCCTTGAGCACATGAAGCCGGACGGCCAGAAAATAAGGATAGGCCCTGGGGAAATTGTTGAGGTCTCCCTCAACCCTCTGAAGATCAAGCTGAGGAGAAGCTTAAAGCCGGGGAAGGGATATGATGGCCTTGAAATTCCAATCGAATACGGGGACTATGCAGTAACCGAGATAGAGGAAGGAAAATGGTGGTTCAGGCACAGCTATTACGATAGAAACGGAAATCTGAAAGGGGAGTACTACAACATAAATACCCCTGTGGAGTTCTATCCCGACAAGGTGCGCTACGTTGACCTTGAGGTCGACATAGTCAAATGGCCTGACGGCAAGAAGGAGATAATCGACAGGGAGAAGCTGAAGGAGCACTATGAAGACGGAATAATCAGTGAGAGGCTTTACAAAGCCACCCTAAGAATCACGCAGGAAGTTTTCGAAAGGATTTGAATCAGGGCATCACTTCGATGCCCAGCTTTTCTGCATCTTTTTTCAGTTTTTTGTCGTAGGTGGCGAGTTTTCTGAAGTCCTCGGCCGTTGCGAGTATTATCATGTCGTTGAAGCGTTTTGGATTTTTTGTCAGCTCAAGGGCTCTTTTTGTGTGCTTTCCCCTATCTCCAATGATCCTCGTTCTTTGATTGTTGAGTATGGAAGAAATCACGCTCTTTATTTCATCTTCAGTATAGTCCCTCTCCCTGAAGAACCAGTAAAGTTCATAAAGAACGATGCTTGGCACCACCCATCTTTCCAAGGATGCCAGCAATGTCCTTGCTTCGTGATTGAACTCCGAGTCTTTCAGAACGGCGTATATGAAGACATTGGTATCTATAACGGTCACTCTTCCTCACCCTGTCCCCTCAGTATTGCCTCCTCAATGTCCTCAATTTTTAACCCCTCGCCTCCGGGGAGCAATGGGAGCTCAAGCTTGCTCTTTTTGAGTACCACTTTCCCGTCTTCGACTTCAACGAGCAGGATGTCGCCGACTTTAATTCCGAGCTTTCTCCTAACATCGCTTGGTATAGTAATCTGATAGTTCCTCGTTACCTTTGTGAGTCCCATAGTATCACCAAGCATAGTTGGATTTTGGGAGATAAAAAGCTTTTGGAAAACCTTTAATCTCCCTCTTCTCTTAACTTCCAGTGAAGGGAGAGCTCAATCCTTCATATCCTCAATCCCTCTCTCGGTTATCCTGAAATACACCATTCCCCCCTCCGGCCTGAAGCGGTGCCTCTCAAGAACCGCCACCCTGATGTTCGGTCTGCTGAACCTGTCCAGCCTGAGTATATCCTTGCATTTGTATCCCAGAACATGCTCCGCCACCGGTTTCAAAGCCCCTGCCTTTGAATCAAAATGCACCTGGTTGACCACTATTACCCCGAGGTTGAATTTTCTGGAGAGCCACAGAAGAATCTGCAGCTGCTTTCCAAGCTCTGTGAGGAGCTTGCTCTTGTTCTCTTCCACCCTGTAGTGGGCGGTAATTGAGTCCACGACTATGAGGGAGAAGCTACCATCCACAATGGTCTTGAGCCTTGCAAGGGTTCTCCTCTGCTCTTTAAAATCCCCGGGCTCGAATACGAGAAACTTCTGAAGGGCTCTTTCAGGTTCAATACCCCGGCTTTCTGCCATCAGCGCAATTCTCTCCGGCGAAAATCCCCCTTCAGTATCGATGTATGCGGTCTTGCCGCTGTTCAGGAGGGCTACCTGTGCTGCGAGGGTTGTTTTTCCGGTTGCAAATGCCCCGTAAACCTGCGTTAGAACCTTTCTTCCGATGCCTCCCCCGAGGAGCTCGTCCAAAGCTCTGCTTCCTGTGCTGAGCGGTCTCATGGAATTCACCGGTGTGGGGCTACAGGATAAATTCCTCCCCTATTTCCATGATTTTAACCCTGACCCAGATTCTTCTCTTTTTAAGCTCCTCCTGCAGCTTTTCGGGGGTTGCCTGGGAGTAGACCCCGTAGTGCATCGGGATGACGATTTTTGGCTTTATATCTTCGATTATGTCTGCGGCTTCCCTCTCGTTGGCTGTTGAGCGGCCGCTTATGGGTATTATGAGTATGTCCACCTGCCCTCTCAGCCGTTTGAAGTGAGGGGAGGAATACGTGTCCCCTGTATGGAAAATCCTCTTCTCACCCGTTATGATGTAGCCGACGGGGTACTGACTTGAGGGGTGCTCCATGTAGATGGCCTTCACCTTTACTCCCCTGCCCAGCTCAATCTCCTGTCCATCTTCAATCTCCTGAACGTCGGTCACACCATCGCTGATTGCCATTAGATAAACCGGTTTCGGCCCTATCACCTTTGCACCTCGAAGCCTTGCCAGAAGGGGTATCTTTCCGTAGTGGTCGCTGTGCTCATGCGTCACGAGGATGTAATCCACCTCTCCAATCATATCATCATCAACTTCGGGATACGGGTCAATCAGGATTCTCACACCATTGGTTTCGACCCAAAAGCACGCATGCCCATACCATATAATCTTCATGATGCTGCCTCCAAATAGGGGGTTGGTCAATATTAAACTTAAAGTTTTCCATTTCGATGCCGCTGGCGGCTCTGAGGTTCTATCCTTTAAGGGCATTAGAGAGGAGAACCGCACAGTTAGGTTTATAAAACTGGCCGAACTATGGGTTATGAGCAACTATGAGGGGTTTAATTGTCAGGGAGCCATTCGCTTCATGGATTGTTGAAGGAAAAAAGGTCTGGGAGATTAGAAAGTCCCGGACAAAGATAAGGGGCAGGGTTCTGATTCTTACAGGGGGCAGGGCAATTGGCAGCGTTGAACTGACCGATGTCCTCGGCCCGTTCTCCCCGGAAGAGCTCTCCAGATACGAGGACAGGCATCTCGTTGATTATGGCTTCCTGAAGAAATATTCTAATGGCAGAAAGCTCTATGCATGGGTTCTGCAGAATCCCGAGAAGTTTGAGAGGCCCAAACCGGTTGAGGTTCCGAGAGGAGCACAGGTATGGGTCAGGGTGAGATGAGAACATGAGCATGAGAAGGTTCATCTTTATCCCGCTGGCGCTTCCTTTCCTCATGATTCTCGTTTTCCTAATGGTGATTCTGTTCATGTTCTACGCTGGCGTTATAAGCGCCGCCTTTCAGAAGCTCAACATCCCTGCCCCGGTGGCATACACGCTCTTTTTTGCCGCGATTATCGGCAGCTTTATAAACCTCCCTGTGGCTGAAACAACAACCTACGCTCCTGTGATGAAGCTCAGGGAAGTCAGGTTTTTTGGAATACCGTATCCCGTACCGTATGTGGACTGGGCCGAGCAGAAGGTTGTCATAGCTGTCAATGTTGGGGGTGCGCTTGTTCCCCTCAGCATAGTCTCCTACGAGCTCATGCTGCTCATAATCATGGGACGGAGTCAGCTCCTCATAAACACCATAATTGCGATTCTGCTGGCCTCCCTTCTCAGCCACATGTTTGCAAGGCCAGTCAAGGGGCTGGGCATAGCGATACCCACCCTCATCCCTCCCCTGATAGCCGTGGCATTAGCCCTGCTCCTCGGGGATGGAAACAGACCGCTTGTGGCATATGCGAGCGGAACAATGGGTGTTCTCATTGGCGCTGATCTGATGAACTGGAACAAAATCAAGAACCTCGGAGCCCCCATGGTTAGCATAGGGGGAGCCGGAACCTTTGATGGAATATTCCTTGCCGGAATAATTGCCGTCCTTCTGGTATAACGGTGGGTTTATAAGCCGTGGATTGGACATCCTCACGGCAAAAGGGGTGGTGCTCATGTTGGCGGTTGGAAGCGGTGGAAAGCATCTTGAGGAAGAACTCAGAAAGCTCGGCGGCGATCTGGTTGGGATTGAGATAAAGAAGTTTCCCGACGGTGAGAAATATGTGTGTGTTTCCGGTTCTCCAAGGGAAGCTACCGTCGTTCAGTCGACCTTCGCCCCTCAGGACGAGCATATAGTTGAGCTGCTCCTCATAGCTGATGCCCTCAGGGAGAACGGGGCCGAGAAGCTCAGGGCTGTCGTTCCTTACCTTGCATACAGCAGACAGGACAGGGTCACGAAGAACGGAGAGCCTGTGAGCGTGAGGGCAATAATGAAAACTCTGGGCGTCTATTATGATGAGCTCTATGTTTTTGACATTCACAATCCCGGAACACTGAGGTTCTTTCCGGGGAAGGCCGTCAACCTCTCGCCGGCAAAGGCCATGGCCGAATATTTCGGGGAGAGGCTTGGCGATGGAATAGTTCTCGCCCCCGATAAAGGAGCGCTGGGGAGAGCAAAGGCCGTTGCAGAAAAGCTTGGCCTTGAGTACAGCCACTTTGAGAAGGAGCGTATATCACCCACAGAGGTTCGAATGAAGCCGGTCGATGTTGATGTCGCTGGCAGGAACGTGCTCATAGTCGATGACATCATAAGCACCGGCGGAACTATGATTCGCGCAGCGAACCTGCTCAAGGACATGGGTGCGGAGAAGGTTTTCGTTGCTGCAACCCATGGCGTTTTCGCCGAGGGAGCCATAGAGCGCGTTGGCAAAGCCGTCGATGAGCTTGCGGTCACCAATACAATCCCAACGCCTGTCTCAAAGATAAGCGTGGTGCCTGAGATAGTGAAGCTGTGAGGGGAGTTTATGGCCCGGCCGGTATCCCTTCTTTCCCTCCTAATTTTTCTAACGTTCTTTGGCGGAGGCTTCATAATACTAACATCTTTTCTGGTGGGTGGTGCCTTGGGATCAAGGATTCCATCTGCGAAGAGTCTGTCCATAGTTCTCTCACTTATGCTTCTCCTGCCTCTGGCGAAGAGGTTCTTCCTTGCCGTGGGACTGGACGAGGATTCGTCCAGAAAGCTGGCTTTAATCGTTGGGCTCCTCTCAGTTTTGGTCTTCTATATGACAATACCAAGGGCCTGTGGGTGCTGCCGTCCATGAGGAGAGCCTTCCTTTACACCGCTGGCTTTACCGTCATGATGCTCATAGCCTCCCTTGACTTCCTTCTCTTTGTTGACCGCTTGCTCCAGCTGAGGGGAAAGGTGTTGCCCTTCTTAGTTTCTCTTTCCATGGTTTTTTTTGGGAGGCTACGTCGCGATGAGTGCTGGGAAAAGCATCGGTTTGAATGAAGACGAGATTGAGACCGTGGCATTGATTAGCTCCATCTCCACGGGCATGCTACTCATGCTGTTTTTCCTCTTTTAATCCTCCAAAAAAATTTTATCATTTTTATGTCTAAAATTATGCATTTTATCGGCGCTTTTTGACAGCTTCTTTTTCAAAAATCCCCTCTGAGGAGGATTTTGCAAAAATTTTGTATCGGTGGGGTTCCCCCCTATTGGATGGAGCGCCCGAACAGGGTGCGACAAAGCCCAGGTGACAAGACGGCGGCGTCGGGGGGAACGGGTGCAAAGCACCCAGCATGAACCCCGCCCTCCAACCATGGGCACAGCAGGTGCGCTCCCAAGGAAACCCCGAAAGGGGGAACCCTTGGGGGTAAGGCAGGCCCAACATCCCGACTAAACCCCGGACGGAATTTGGTACTTCCCCTTGAGGGAAGTCCCACCGGCCGTACTCCTTGCTCAATTCCGGTTGATCCTGCCGGAGGCCACTGCTATGGGGGTCCGACTAAGCCATGCGAGTCATGGGGCGCCTTGCGCGCACCGGCGGACGGCTCAGTAACACGTCGGTAACCTACCCTCGGGAGGGGGATAACCCCGGGAAACTGGGGCTAATCCCCCATAGGCCTGAGG
>JALSON010000267.1 GCA_026986455.1 Thermococcaceae archaeon
GTGGAGGTCAGCTCCCCTTCTCCAGCTGAAGCTAAACCGGAATCAGTTATGAAGCCCAGAGGGCAGCCTGAGGTCGAAATCATACTGAAGGGTGGCTCGATACCTGAAGATGCCTTCAAGAAATACGCCGAGGACCTGCTTAAGGAATCCCGGAGAATAAAGGATCTTGATATCACGAGGATTGTGTTCGAGGGGAACGTCGGCGAAGGAGTTGTATATCTGAACGTTGCCCTTCAGGGTATCTCGAACGCCCCGCCGATGCAGAAGGAGATAGCGGAGAGGAGGATGATGCACGCCGTGAGCAAGTATGCCCCGGTGATCCTCAGGGAAACGGGAATAAAACCAATTGTCAAGGATATACGGGTGATAATAGACGGGGAAGAGGTAAGGCCCCAGGAGATTGTGGACAGGGACAAAAGAAAGACCGCCCAGGTCGGGAAGGAGGGTATAATAACACTCACAGCCCTTGAGGACTACTGGACGTATTTCAGCGCATTCTCAAAGACCATCCTCAGGGAGATAGAGGATGCCGGAATCAGGGTCAAGAAGATGTATGTGGATGTAGTTGGAAGGCAGGAATTCGAAATCAACGTGTCCCTTGCCTGTGTGTCCAGCAGGGATAAAGTTCAGGTTGAAACCGCCGTGGCTTCCATTGTGGCCAGACATGCAAGGGAGATAGGAAAAATTCTCAACAAATATACCACGGTCCACAGAATTACAGTTGAGCTTGAAGAAGCAAAGGAACCTGCAACCTCCTCCAAAGCCGAGGAGATACTGAAAAAGAAGGCAGAGCTGGAGAAGGAAGTGGAGATGCTGCTGAAGCAGGCGGGTATAGATGAGCTCGCACCCTTAACCGAGGAGAAAAAGAAGGAAACAGAGAAGGTGATGATCAGGAACCGCATACAGCCTGCGATGGAGACACTCAAATCCCGGATACACAGCGAGCTCAAACTTGTGCCCAGGGCCACATTTAAGTGGCTTAAATTCAACTGGGATTTTGACGGCAACTCAACAAGGGTCAATATTGAGGCCAGCTTTGTAAAGGAGGAGATAGGGGGCCTTTTTGGAGCGTTTTCCGGGACTCCGGCGGACAGAATAAGGGATGAGGCAATTACGATAATAAAACGGGCCATTGAGGATGTCTCCAGGGACTACGGCATACAGATTGTTCCAGAAAAAATGGAAATAATAGTGCGCTGATTTTTTATTTTTTCAGTGCTTCAGCACTCAAGATCCTCATCATCCTGAGGTCAGTTCTGCCGAGGTCATCATGTCTGGTGGAGCCGCATCTTGTTTTTATCTCCGTGGAGGGGTGACTGGTGCAATGCTCTGATGCTTTATATCGTATGAGTATACACGGGGTTCAAACTCGAATAACGGAGATTTCAGGACGTACATCTGCTCAAGGATTTCATGATCATTTTTTCTGCTTGAGAATTCGAGGACATAATCGTTAAATTCAATATTCCATGACAGGAATCCCATGGAAACCCTGTCCTTATTCAGGAGATAGATGGAGAACAGATGCCGGCCATTTATAACGTTATTCGAGAGGAGACGCTTGATTAGCTTTACCGTCCGGTCTTCTCCGATTTCAAATGCCATGCCGTCAAGGGAAAAAACAAACTCAACTATGCCGTCTCTGTCCGTTTTCTGAAAAATCTCCCTGTATATCTGCTCAAGCTTCGGGATGTAGGTTTCGGGGTTGAAAATATCTATTCTGTAGATGTAGTCCCCCGGGTGGTGGAAGTCATATTTCGATCCAAACACATCTATGATAATGAGATTACCCTTTTTGCCCTCCTTTTCAATATCAAGCCCCACTGATCTGCCTCTAAGGATGAGCCTCGGAAGGGGAAGGTTGTAGTTTATAATGATGCCCAGGTAGCCCTCAGAAATCTTGTGCTTCAGTATTTTAAACGGTAGTCCCCATCCCAGAGAGAAAGAATCGTAGATAACCAGCAGACTTGAGCCTTTAACAATCCCCCCACCAACCGCGTGGTCTATGTCTGTCAATCCAGATGTTACCACTTGCATGCTGTACCACACTACTCTCTCCGCATTCCCGGTATATAAACCTTTTGCCCTACAAAAGCAAAATTGTTCTAAAGGAACAAAGATTGTCGAGAGTGAAAAAGTTTATTAAGGAGAGATAACACAACTTAGAAGGGAGGAGAGACCATGAATTCAAAAAATGTGCTCAAAATGATTGTAACATCCAGTGTGCGTTACAAGGTGTTGCTGGCTCTTTCAGAAGGGGCAAAAGCTCTTAGTGAAATCCAAATGCAGGTTGGTTCGACCAAATCGACCATCTCACACGCCATCAGCGATCTCGTGGACGAGATGCTCATAACCCAAGACCCCGATACGAGGAAGTACCGGCTCACCAACATAGGACGTCTGGTGTATCTTCACATGAAGAACGTTGCAGATGCTCTGGAGAGCATAAAGAAGTTCGAGGATTTCTGGCTTTCCCATGATCTGAGCGGCATCCCTGAGGAACTCCTGCTCCGTATAGGCGATTTAAAGGATTCAGAGCTGCACACGACCACCCCGGAGTATCTGAGGCTTCCCCATGATGTTTATATGGAGCTCATAAAAACGTCCAAGTGGATTAAAGGCGTTTCGCCCATACTGTTTGCCGATTATCCGGAGGAGTTTCTGGGTCTGGTTTTTGGGGAGGTGGATATAGAGATTATAACAACCAGAGCGGTTTATGAAAAGCTGATCGAGCTGTCCCCCCGCGAAGCTGTCGAGAGGGTCAGGGAAATGCCTAATGTGCGACTCTATGTGCTCGATGAGAATCCAAAGGTCGCATTCACCGTGACGAACAACTTCCTCTCCCTGGGCCTGTTCCTCCCTGACGGCACCTATGATATGATGAGCGACCTGATAAGCAGGAGCCCACGTGCCAAAAAATGGGGAATTGACCTGTTTGAACACTACAGGCGGAAGGCTGAGAGGGTTATATGATATCGAGCGGCATGGTATTTCATGCACTTAACCAGTATAATATTTGGGCTTTAATGAAACCCTAAACCTCCCCGCGGAACCCCCGCAAAGGGGAGGAGGTTAGATAACGGTTATATAAAAGTTATGCCTAATTAAGGTCAGAGGAGGGTAACATGGAGCTGTCTCATGGTTATGCCGAACACCTGAAACATAAAAGGGTCATGGATATGCTCAACTCTTTTTCCGGGTTAGCTGGAGCTGTTTTTGCCTTCATGGTATCAACATCCCTTTTTCTTGCAGCAAGCGGTGTGTTCAAGCTCTATCTCTCATTTATACTGTACGGTGTTGAACCCCGGTGGAACCTCTTAGCAGCCACGTTTCTCCTCGTCTTCAGTGTCTATGGCATCAACAAGCTAACCGACATGGAGGAGGATGAAATCAACAATCCCGAACGGGTCGGTTACATAAAGAGGATTGAGGGGATTTTCAGACATGCGATTCTGGTCTCCCTCCTCCTGGCCGTTTTTCTGAGTGCCCTCACAAGCCTCTGGGCGGTTCTTGTGGTTCTCTTTCCCATAGCTGCGGGTGTTCTCTACAGCATCCGCCTCTCCCCAAATTATCCGAGGCTCAAGGACGTTACGGGGGTTAAGAACACGATAATCGCAACAACGTGGGCAAACGGGACGGCATTTCTACCATACCTCGTGGCCGGCAACGTGGCGCTTTCAAAAGTCGCCCTCATATACTACTTCTTCTTCATGAAGAGCATGATAAACACGATCCTCTTTGACGTCAGGGATATAGAGGGGGACAGGGTCAACGGAATAAGAACAATACCCGTGAAGCTCGGATTCAGGAAGAGCAAAGCCCTTCTGATAGCGCTGAACTCGACGTTCCTGCTCTGGCTCGCTTTAGCATATCATCTGGGATACTTCGGGAGGTATCTCCCTGTGCTGGTATTCTCAATCCTCAACGGCTATGCATACATCCTCCATTTTGCCAGAGAGGGTTATAAACCCGGAAAATCTCTCGATGTGTGGGTGGATGGTGAGTGGTTATACACCCTCCCCCTCGCTCTCATCATGTGATCTTATTCGTTTTCCATCGAAACGTTAAATTTTTAAGCTTAAAAAGCATCCCCATAAATCATGAACACAATGCTCCTCGGCGTGCTGATGGCGCTCACATCAGCTTTTTCATGGGCGGCCTCGGCCATACTTATAAAGGCAGGAATGAAGAACAAAAGCCCGATAGCGGCCAACATATTCAGGCTTTACGCTGTTTCGCTTATGTTCGCGGTTATATTCGCTGCGGACGGGACATTCGCGGGCCTTTCAATTCTCTCAGGGAAGGAGCTGCTGGTTGCATTTGTCTCGGCCCAGTTCGGCTTTGTCATAGGTGATTACTTCTATCTGACAGCCCTGAAGCTCATGGGTGTTTCGAGGACGGTTCCGATAACATCAACATACCCCCTGTGGGCAATCCTCTGGGCGTTCCTCTTCCTCGGGAGACCCATCAACATCCAGATAATAGCAGGTGCGGTTCTTATCGTGACCGCCATTATTGTGGTGAGGAAAGCGGAGGAAGAGGAGCGCATAAATCCCAAAGGCTTTATTTTTGCCCTGCTTGCCCCCCTTTCATGGAGCTTTGCCATAATGACAATGGACTGGCTCACGGTTCAAGGGATGTCGGTGCTTGCCCTCGCCGGCATAAGGATGATGTTCGCAGCAATGGGGGTTTCAATTTTCCTGCCCGGACATCTCCGTGAGCTCAGAACAATCACCCTGCAGGAGGCCCTTCTTCTGACCGGAGCAGCTGTCTCCGGCCTTCTCATCGGACAGTACCTCTTTGTGTATTCTATAAACCTCGTCGGCTCCCAGATCGCCGCTCCCGTCTCCGCAATAAATCCCCTGATCGCATCCTCCATGGCCATATTCTTCCTCAAAGAGCCGCCGAACAGGAAGATACTCGAAGGCCTGATCCTCGCTGTCATGGGCGTGATACTCATATCGACGGCATAGGTTCATGTCACTGGAATAATTTGAATCTGGCAGTTCATTTAAGTGGATAACACTAACACAGCTTTCAGGCACACTGCGGTTATCCAGATGGCGATAATCTTTTAAGATGTGAAGCCGAGTATATTCTGCCGACAGTGGGGGGACAACAGTCTCCTCATGGGCCCCGTCAACCCGCGCCCCTGACCTCAAGCGGGGTCAAGTGATGGGGCTGTGCTCACGCGGGGCCCACAGGGCCGGTGCATCCACCCGTCTGAGCGGTGATGGCGGGCCTCTGCTGCCGGCCCACAGCTTTTTAAACCCTCCTTCCAAATTAATAACCGGTGGTTATTTATGGCCATCCCGCGGCCTATTGATCCGAGAGAGATACGTCGAATTCGAAAGGAGCTTGGCATAACCCAGGAGGAGCTCGCTGCAAAGGCGGGCGTTACCCAGGCATACATAGCCAAACTTGAGACAGGCAAGGTTGACCCCCGGCTCTCCACGTTCAACCGGATTCTTCAGGCTCTGCTGGAATGCAAGAAGGCCAAACTAACCGCGAGGCAGATTATGTCCTCCCCTGTTATAGCTGTTAAACCATATGAAACCGTTGAAGATGCCATAAAGCTCATGAACAGGTACAATATCTCCCAGATACCGGTCTTGGCTGGCAATAAAGTCGTGGGGTCTGTAACGGAGAGGATTCTCGTAAGGAAAAGCCTCGAATACGAAGACCTCTACGAGAGGAAGGTTATGGAGGTCATGGAGGAGCCTTTCCCGATAGTAGCAGAAGAGGAGGATATAGAGGTCGTTAAATATCTCCTTGAGGAGCATCCGGCCCTCCTTGTGCAGGATAGAGAGGGGAGGATAGCCGGGATAATAACGCGTTCGGACCTCTTCAAGATAAAGTAGCTACCCCCGGGTTTTCTTCCATTTTCTGATGCTTTCTTCCAATGCTTCCCTCACAGCCCTTCCGATTGAAATTCCAAGCTCTGTTGCAGTCCCGGCCCACCGGACGGCACCTTCACGGGTGAAAACCCCTATTCCGTCGCTCGTCGTCCCTGTTGCATTATAGCCGAGCTTCAGGAGTGTGTATGTTTTTGCCTCCGTAGCGGTCATTATGGCGTTTGCCAGTGCCCCAACGGTCAGGCCTTCATCGATTACGAGGGCGATGTTTATCGTTCCAGGTCTCCACGGAGGTGGCGTTTCACCTGCTATGACCGGGTTTGTTATTCCCGCGGTAACGTGTGCCTCCACCTTTCCGGACCTCGCACGGGCGAGAACATCCTCAATATCGGCGGCTGTCATGAAGCCCACATAATTTTTCAGTCCATTCAGCCTCTCGAATTCCCTGCAGTCCCTCCTGTAGTCCCCTCCGTAGTTTTTATGCACGTGCATGAAGAAGAATCCCCTCGCTTTAAACAGGCCGCCGTTGTGGGGTGCGTTGCTTAAGCTCAGCATCTCCTCCTCAAAGGGGTGTATGTGGTGCATGCACCTCGTTGTTCCTGCAGGCTTAAGAAACTTTCCACACGAACGAGCATCTGCTAGACCAAAAAGCATTTATCTCCAGAGTTAGTATCAGATAGGAGGTGGTGCCGTTGAAAAGACTGGCGGTTATATTCATCCTCTTTCTGCTCCTTCCCAAAGTGGGCGCCTCAACCTCCGAGTGGTTCGCGAAGACCTACGGCGGGAGCGGTAATGATGTAATTAATGATGTCAAGGTTCTTTCAGATGAGAGCATTATAGCGGTTGGTTATACGAACTCAACCGGTGCTGGTGGCGGAGATGTGCTTGTCATGAAGCTCTCCCCGAGCGGTGAAGTCGAGTGGGCGAAAACCTACGGGGGGAGTGGTGATGATGTGGCCAACGCTCTGGCAATCGCTCCGAATGGTGACGTCATTGTAGCAGGCTACACCTGGAGCTTCGGCGCCGGTTATTATGACGCTTGGATTCTAAGGCTTCCGCCGGGCGGGGAAATGTCGGGCAACATCTGCAGTGCCAGTAACGCTCACGTGAGTTCCACCAAAGCCACTGTCGGTCTCTCCAACGGCGTGGTGGAACTTTCCCAGCGGAGAGACATTCAAGTGATGCGGTAGTGGAAACCGAAGAACCGAAAGTGGAGACCCAGTATTCTTTCAAAGATTATCTTCAGTCGGTTGAAGGGAAGATTAGAGATTACAAAAATCATGGAATAATCTTGACTCCAGCCGAGGAGCTTTTAAACAAGGCTCAAAATGCTCTTGACTCTGGAGACCACACCAACGCCAAGACCTACGTTGAACAAGCCCTCAAAAAAGCAGAGGAAATCAAAAACCAGTACGAAAAGGCCAAGAATGCAATTGCACAAGCTGAAGGCTTCCTGTCCCCGATAGGTTCCGCAAAGAAAGCCTTCGAGAAAGGCGACTACGTTAAAGCCTACCGGCTCGCTGTGGAGGCCGGGAAGAAAAAGGTTCTCTACCAGAGGCTCTTCGCCCTCGGGGTTGTCATCGCACTTGCAGTGGTAAGCGGTTCGGCTTACACCATCCGCAGGAGGAAAGAACGCGAGCGTAAGCTTAAACGCTTCAACAAGCTTCTAACTAAAGCCGAGAAAGCCCCATCCTATGAAAAGGTTGAAATTCTTAGGGAAGCTTACAACCTGATTGGGGGTGTTGAGCCCTCCCTCGCCCAAAAGGCCAAGAATCTGCTCGACTCTGCCGAGAAGGAAACCGCGAAGATTCTTGAGTCCCTGATAAAAGAGTTCAACGACGCCATTGAGAACCTTGACGTCAAAACCGCGGAGGAAAAACTCGGGGAGGCGGAGCCTTATGCTAAGGCTATGAACAAATCCCTTGAACAGTACAGGGCAAAACTTGGAGATGTCAAAAGTGCCCTCACTACGTTACAGGAAGCTGAAACCCTGTTTTCAGAGGGTGAACTGTCCCTCACATACTCCCCGGTCGAGGCCGTTAAAATGGCCAAGAAGGCCGTCAAAATCGCCGGTGACATTGAGGGTATAAGATTGCGGGCCCAAGAGTTATTTTCAAGGGCGGAAAGAGAGCTCTCAAGAACCCTATCTAAGGGAGATTCACTCCTCTCCGAGAAGAAGTTTGATGAGGCCATTCAAACCTACGGGTCAGCTCTGCCGCTGGCCGGGCCCTCGGAAAGGCCGAACTCGTCAGGGAAAAGATAGAGCGTGCTAAAACAATGAAGGACAGGGAAATTCAGCTAACAAAATTGAACGAACTACTCGACAAAGCCAACGAGCTCATCGAGAGGAAAGAATACAGTGAAGCGGCAAAGCTACTCAGCAGTGCACTACCCATCGCAAAATCACTCGATCTTGAAGGGAAGGTTAAGGAGAGGCTCGACTCCCTTAAGATAAGGATAGAGAACCTCGTGTCGAAGGGAGACTCCACCTTCGATGGTGGTAATTACGTTGAAGCGCTCAAACTTTACAGCGAAGCCCTGAGCATCGCCCAAGCATTGGGTGAGGACTCTTCTGAAATCGAGGAGAAGATTAGAAACGCCGAAGAGAAGCAGAGGCTTAAACTCCTCAGAGAAAGCGTTAGAATCGACGTTCCTGGCGAGATTGCCCACAAGGCCGAGACCGAGGTTTCGATACTCGTCACCAACCGCTTCTCCGGTGACCTGAGCCTCACCGTTGACCTGAGCGAGAACAGAGATTACTTCGAGCTGAGCGAGGAAAAGATAAACTTCCCGCGCGTTAAGCTAGGAAAGACAATAGGCGAGAGCCTAATCGTGAAGCCAAAGTACATCGGGGACTTCGAGTTCAGGGTAAAGGTCAGCTCAAACCACGGCTCGATGAGCCTCAGCTATCCCGTGAAGGTCGTCAAGACTGCCAGAGCTACTCCAACGGGAACTCCAACGCCTTTGACCAGAACTCCAGTCCTCAACCCGGTTGAGGCTCTGCAGGAGCTCTACTCGGACTTTCAGTACATCGGCGAGGGCGGCTTCGCGAGGGTTTACAGGGTTAAAAGGAAGGATGGTAAAACAGTGGCTTTAAAGATACCCAAGAGCCTTGATCCGGCCATCGGGAGGGCCTTTGTGAGGGAGATAACCAACTGGCTCCATCTCAAGCACCCGAACATTGTCGAGCTCTACGACGTGAACGTCATACCCGTTCCGTACCTTGAGATGGAGTACTGTGAGAGCTCGCTGGCGAGGCTTCAAAAACCTCTACCGGTAGACGAGGCCTC
>JALSON010000268.1 GCA_026986455.1 Thermococcaceae archaeon
GCAGCAGGGGCCAAGGGTGGGGGTGTTCACCCATTAAAGGGGAACGTGAGCTGGGTTTAGACCGTCGTGAGACAGGTCGGATGCTATCTACCGGAGGTGTTGGCCGCCTGAGGGGAAGGTGCCCTCAGTACGAGAGGAACAGGGTGCCGCGGCCTCTGGTCTACCGGTCCTCCTACAGGGGGTAGCCGGGCAGCTACGCCGTGTCCGATAAGGCCTGAAAGCATCTAAGGCCGAAGCGGTCCCCGAAAATAGGCGGCCACTCCCTGGCGCAGGGGGTCGGGTGACCGATCCTTTGCCAGGGACGAGGGCTCGGGAAGAAGACCCGTTTAATAGGGCGGGGGTGTAAGCGGGAAGGGAAACCGACCCGTTTAGCCTGCCGCTCCTAACAGCCCGAGGTTTCTGCCCTCGAAATGAGGGCTGGGCATTTGATAGGTCAATCCGCCTGTGCGCGGTCCCCCCTGAATTTCTGAAATCCTATCACAATTGTTAAAACCTGTTTGTGGGGATTATTCTCTGGTGGTGTGATGAAGCTGCTCGTTCTTGACCTTGATGGCACCCTCTGGGATCACGAGGATGCATCGAGACTGGTGCCCCCTTTTTTGGTGGGTTCAGATGGCGAGGGGGTTGTCGATGCTTACGGAGAAGAGCTGGTTCTTTTCCCGGGGGTCAGGGACTTTCTTGAGTGGGCGAAGGAACGTTTTCTGCTGTCAGTAGCAAGCTGGAATCTGGAGGAGTTTGTGCGCCCGATTCTGGAGGCGCTTGGCCTTTGGGACTACTTTGTTTTTCCGAAGATTGAGGGACATCCTGACAAAGCCAGCATGATTGAGAGGACTCTGCTGGATCTGAAAGCAGCAGGATACACCGTGGATGGGGTTATATATGTCGATGACAGAACTATCCATGTTGATGAAGTGGTAAATGCCATCCCTGATCTGAAATTTATCCACATGTGGACTGATGTGAAGAGCTTTGAGGAGCTGAAAAAGATGCTGGAGGTGCTGTAATGGAGCTGTTTGTTGTGAGGGACAGGCGTATTGATTATGACGGCTCCGCAATAAGGAGCCACTGGGCTTACCGCAACTTTGGAATCCTCGGCAACTCGCTCGTTGTTTTCAGGGGCAGGTGTGACGTTAAGGTCGAGGAGATGATTGACATTGAGGATTTAAGGGCGAGCAGGGAGATCAAAAGCGATGACATGGTTCACTACATCATCGAGGTCTTTGACCTGGTGAATACGCTCTTCGCCTCAACGCTCCAGAAGCTTTTCATAGCCAGGCTCTGCGAGGTTCTCGGTGAATACGGTGTAAAAACCATCAGGAAGGGCGACGACATCTATGTCAACGATAAAAAGCTCAGCATATCCATCGCCACGGTCTCACCGGTCAGCATCAAAATCCACATCGGGATAAACGTGGAAGCAAAGGGAATCCCAGAGGATGTGAAGGCAATCGGGCTGAAGGAGCTTGGAATCACCGACGTTGAGGAGTTTATGGAGAAGAGTGGAAAGGCCCTCGCAGAAGAGTTCAAAAAGGTGAGGAAGGACAGTCTGAAGGTGAGGTGGGCTCAGTAGAGGAGGAATAGAACGCTTCCAACCAGCGGCACCGCCAGGTTATCATCGAGGTAGGGCTGATATTCTGCGAGCATTAGAATTCCTGCCCATGCTATTTTTCCGGTGAGCCCTGCATCGAGGAACAGAAAGGCTATTGCCCCGGCGGTTATGAGATACCCGAGGCTTCCAGTCCAGTGCTTTTTCAGCTTTACATCAAACCCATGTCTCTGGAAATAGAAGTGCCTTATGACCCCTGTAACACCATCACTCACCGCCATCGCCAAAAGCAGTGCTGTGGCGTAGTTTCTTGGCAGTATTAATGGTATCGCTGAAGCGGAAAATGCAAAAAGCACCTCACCGTAGTTGTGCTTTATCTGATACCATGAAAATTCCCTCCTGCTTAAATGGGGCCATAACTGGAATGCACCAAAGAGAAATGCCGCTGATGCGAAAATCTCCCGCGGGATGTTCCCGGTGTAGTAGAAGAGGATTGCGGGGACGATGCTGAAGTGTATAATTTTGCGGTTTATCCACGCGTATTTCTCCCCGAGCTTTTTTGTGAGGACTATTGCGGCTATAATAAACGACGCCGCCGTTATTACGTATCCCATCAGGTTCATTGATTCCACCGGAATTAAAAATGAAAGAACATTAATATGCCTTTCGCTTGATGTCTTGGTCAGCTTCACCGACTGCCGAAAGCAGAGCTCACTTCCATGAGGGTCCAGTAGAGGTCGTTTGCATGAACAGTGAAATACCACTCTGAGGAACTGCTGAGCTCTCCCCTGGACTTTCCGGTAAGCTCTCCATAAATTCCCGTTATTCTGATTTTCGGTGCCGTCGTGGAGAGCCTGAGGTTGACCCTCACAGGCCTCCCTTCTTTCCATACAATCCCCACCTTGAGGCCCGCCCTTGTCTCTTTCCTCTTTCTAAGCCCGAGCTTCAGATAGCGGAGCACCTCCGGATTGACGCCGTTTTCCTCTGCCTTTTCACGAAAATACTCCTCCGCAAGCGTGAGACCTTTCATACCGAGGCTGTACCCGAAGACCGGGATTCCTAGGTTTTTGGATTTCCGGCCCTTGTAGCCATAGACCTCAATCTCCCTGCCCGTGCCCCTGGAGGCCAGATAGATGCCCTTTGGTTTCTCGCTGGCATGCTCCTGCAGTGCCTCTGTTATGGACTCAATGCTCTCAAACTTCAGCGAAAAAGCTGCCCACGTGCTCCAGAGCCTCGGAGGGACTGAGGTGAAGCCCAGATCCTCAAGGTGGTATTCCTCGGGCAGAATTTTGAACGTCACGAAGCCCTTTTCATTCACCAGCATTTCAACCCATGCTTTCTCCTCCGGCAGGATGCAGTATCTTCCGTCATTTTCAAATTTTCCTGCCTTTAAAACTCTCTCCTTCCGTATCACCCTGCCGCCGGAAAAGCTTGAGACAACCGGAACGGGTGTTCTCGCTTTGCTTTCCTTATCATATGGCACTTTGAACCCTGCTTTCAGCAATTCCTCCTGGATTTCGAGGGAGGCCGGAAAGAAGACCTGCATACTATCAACCGCCAGTTTCATCTTATTAGCCCCCAGCGTTTAGACGTTACAATCAATAAAAGTTAAAACTTACGATTTTATAAAGTTTTCCCCTGCTCAAAGTTTAAAAAGCATACCGGGAATTAGATGCTGGAGGGTGTGATATGGTTCATTGGGCCGATTACATGGCTGAAAAAATCATCAGAGAGCGTGGGGACAGGGAGGAGTACGTGGTGGAGAGCGGAATAACGCCGAGCGGTTACGTTCACATCGGCAATTTCAGGGAGTTTTTTACCGCTTACATAGTCGGCCACGCTTTGAAGGACAGGGGTAAGAGGGTCAGGCACATCCACATGTGGGACGACTACGACCGCTTCAGGAAGGTTCCCAAGAACGTACCTGAGGAATGGAAAGAGTACCTCACAATGCCCGTCGGGGAGGTTCCGGATCCGTGGGGCTGCCATAAAAGCTACGGTGACCATTTCATGAGCCTTTTTGAGAGCGAGGTTGAGAAGCTGGGCATTGAGGTTGATTTCCTTCATGCAAGAGAGCTCTACAGGAATGGGGAATATGCGGAGGAGATTAGAAAAGCCCTTGAGAGGCGTGATGAGGTAAAGGCAATTCTCGATGAGTTCCGCGACAGGGCAAAGCAGCCACATCTTGAGGAAACCTGGCAACCCGTTCAGATATACTGCCCGAAGTGCAGGAGAGAGGCTGAGTTCGTCTCCTGGGACGGTGAATGGAGAATAAAATACCGCTGTAAGCACTGCGGCAGTGAGGGCGAGACCGACATAAGGGACGGGAACGTCAAGTTGAGGTGGCGCGTGGACTGGCCGATGCGCTGGGCGCACTTTAAGGTCGACTTTGAGCCGGCGGGAAAGGATCATCTGGCAGCGGGTGGCTCGTATGACACCGGCAGGGAGATAGTGGAGAAAATCTTTGGCTGGCCGGCTCCGATGACGCTTATGTATGAGTTCGTCGGAATAAAGGGGCAGAAGGGCAAGATGTCCGGAAGTAAGGGCAACGTTATACTCCTGAGCGACCTGTATGAGGTTTTGGAGCCCGGAATAATACGCTTCATCTACGCCAAGGCAAGGCCGAACAAGGAGCTCAAGATCGACCTTGGATTAGGCCTTCTCAACCTCTACGACGAGTTTGACAGGGTTGAGAGAATTTACTTCGGTCTTGAGCATGCGAAGAACCCGGAGGAGGAAGAGGAGCTCAGGAGAACTTACGAGCTTTCGATGCCCGAACTGCCGGAGAGGCTCATCGCTCAAGCGCCCTTCAGGTTCCTGGTTACCCTCGTTCAGATGCCCCACCTTGACGAGAATGGAATAATGCACGTTCTTCAGGAACAGGGGCATCTTCCAGAGAAGCTTGGAGAAGAGGACATCAGACGCATAAAGCTGCGCATTCGCCTCGCCAGAAACTGGGTTGAGAGGTATGCCCCGGATAATGTCAGGTTTACAGTTCTTCAGAAGCCGCCGGAGATTCGCTTTGAGCCTGAAATCGAAGAAGCTCTCGGGGACGTTGCGGCCTGGCTTGAGGGGCATGGGAGCTTTACCGTCGATGAGCTCAACAACATCATATTCGATGCTGCAAAGAAGAGGGGAATTCCGAGCAAGAAATGGTTTAAGGCACTCTACAACATTTTCATAGGCAAGGACAGGGGGCCCAGGCTTGCACCCTTCCTGGCCTCCCTTGAGAGGGAGTTTGTTGTCAGGCGCCTCCGTCTGGAGGCATGATTCCCTCGCCATGTTTAAAATCCCGGAAGGTGGTGTTTATGGAGTTCAACCTGATAATCACGGGTGTTGGGGGACAGGGGGGCTTAACCCTCTCGCGCATAATCGGGAACGCGGCGATGGAGGAGGGTTACAACGTTAGAATCGGTGAAACCCTTGGGATGAGCCAGCGATATGGAAGCGTTCTCAGCTATCTCCGCTTTGGGGACGAGGTTCACTCTCCCCTTATTGAGGAGGGTGAGGCCAACCTCATGCTCGCCCTTGAGCCTGCTGAAGCTCTCAGAAATGCCCGTTTTCTGGGAGGGAAAAGTTACGCCGTTGTGAACGCATACCCCATTCATACCGCAACGACGCTTGTCGGAAAGGAGAGATATCCGGAGCTGGGTGATGTTGAAAGGGCACTGGGGAAGATATGCCGTGTGGACCTCAGGGATTTCCAGAGGGAGGCTGATGCAATTAATCCGAGGACGCTCGGTGTTCTCATGCTTGGCTATGCGTGGGTAAGGGGCGGGCTCCCCCTAAAAAGGGAAAGCCTCTATGAGGGAATAAGGAAAACACTGAAGGAAAAGCTCTGGGATGTGAACTTCAGGGCCCTTGAGAGGGGGATTGAGCTCGGAGGCGAGTGATCTCTTCCAATTCTATTCTCCCCCTATTGGCTGGAGCACTGTTGAGCTTATCCTGCAACAGCTTTCTCTGAGAAAGCCTTATATAGTCTTCCCGGGTCCCCTATATAGACGGGGTGGTATCTATGGAGTTCAGGAAGATTCAATTTACAGGAAGGAGCTCATACATAATATCCCTGCCAAAGAAATGGATAAAAAATCATGGACTGAAGCAGGGGGATGTTGTTCCTCTCACAATAAATCCGGATGGCTCGGTAACGATATTCCCGAAAGAGCCGAAGGAGATAAGCGAGAAAAAGATCCTGGAGATATCCGAGGAGTATTCTCCTGACATGGCAGTTCGGCTGGCCATATCTGCCTATATTCAGGGCTATGACCTCCTTGAGATACGCTTTGCTGGCGAAATGCCCCAGTACAAGGTCAAGCTGAGGAAGATACTCCAGAGCCTTCCCGGAGTAGAGATAATTCTGGACGAACCCCAGAGGATAGTGGCCAAGAGCCTTCTAGCTGAGGAGGAGGTCAATCTCGCAGAGATTCTGAACAGAATTCGCTCGCTTATAATTTCAATGCTCGGCGATCTCGAACTGCTGGTGAGTGCTTCAGAAAAGGAGGAAATATTCAGGGATATAAACGACCTGGAAAATGAGCTTGACAGGTTCTACTTCCTGATAATAAGGGCGGTAAACAGGCTTCTCACGAGGAGGGCCCTGAGTGAGGAGAGCGGAATCATTAAAAGGACATTTGACCTGCTGGGAATACTGTTTATAGTGCGCAACATAGAGAGAATAGGCGACCACATAATCAGAATAGCGGAGAACCCCGACAGCATAGATATAACCTATCTCAAGGAGAAGTTCAGTGAGATGATGGAGCAGATTGAGAAGAGGGATCTGCTGAAGATAGACAGCCTGATGCTTGAGCTGAAGGGGGAGATCAGGAGCATAGACTACAGGCAGTCCATAGCGATGGAGAGCTACAGGAGGATACTGGAGTACCTTGAGAACATAGGTGAGACCATAATTAACATGGCAATAAGCTGATATGCATCTTTTCGTTTTCCTACTCCTTAAGGGCGCACCGAAGTCTCTGAGAACCTGAGGGGGACCATAATCAACATGGCAATAAGCTGATATGCATCTTTCCGTTTCCATAATCCTTTTAACCGTTCGAGGCTCAGTATTTGTGGTGATTCTTGTGGTGGCGATTATAGTTCACGGCGGTGCAGGCACTGTAAAAAAGGAAGAAAGAATCCCGAAAGTTTTGGATGGTGTCAGGGAGGCCGTGCTGGCAGGGTGGAGAGAGCTCAAGAGGGGCTCTGCACTCGATGCTGTTGAGGAGGCGGTTAAAGCCCTTGAGGACAACCCGCTCTTCAACGCCGGAACCGGAAGCGTTCTGACGCTTGACGGGAAGGTCGAGATGGATGCTGCGATAATGCGCTCAAACCTTGAGGCGGGTGCTGTTGCGGCAATATGGGGGGTTAAAAACCCGATAAGCGTCGCGAGGAAGGTCATGGAGAAAACCGACCACGTTCTCCTCGGGGGTGAGGGGGCCCTTAAATTTGCCCGCCTGATGGGGTTTGAGGAGTACAACCCCGTAACGGAAGAGAGGCTGAAGCAGTGGCAGGAACTCAGGAAGAAGCTCATGGAGAGCGGGGAAACAAGGCACTGGAAAAAGCTCAGCGCGCTGATTAAGGAGTATCCCGAGGTTCTGAGGAGCACAGTGGGTGCTGTGGCCTTTGATGGGGAGGATATAGTGGCTGGAACATCAACAGGGGGAGTCTTTCTCAAGATGTTCGGAAGGATAGGGGATACGCCCATAATAGGCGCGGGAACCTATGCAAATGAATTCGCGGGAGTCTCGGCAACTGGCATAGGGGAGGTCATGATAAAGCTTGTTCTTGCCAGAACCGCCGCGGACTTTGTGCGCTTCGGCCTTAAAGCCCCCGAGGCTGCGGAGGCTGCCATAAGCATAGCCACCGAACATTTCGGAAGGGATGTTGCGGGGCTTATAATGATAGACAGGGACGGCAGGGTTGGTTTTGCCAAAAACACAAAGCACATGAGCGTGGCATACATGAGAGAGGGCATGGAGGAACCCTACACGGGGATCTGAATGAGGAAGGACATCTGGCTTCTCCATTTTTCGGTCTTTTTCTTCTTCATGGGCATGGTATCCCTGAATCCAATAATATCCCCCTTTGCCATGATGCTGGGCGCCGCTCCGGTTATTGTGGGGACACTTGCATCGATATCATCCGCGGTCTCCCTGATATTCAAGCCCGTGGCGGGGGTTATAGGAGACAGGGGATTCAAGTTTGAGCTCATGATTGCCGGGGCCTCTCTGGCCATCCTCGCGGGGGTAATATACATCGTCTCGTCCTTCACGGGCAGCCTGAGCCTGTTTGCCGTTGGGAGGGGCCTTCACGGGTTTGGGATGGCGCTGTTCTTTCCCGCATCGCTGACGCTGGCCGTCGACTTGGCGCCCCCGGGAAGGGTCGGGGAAACCCTCGGATGGAGGAGCACGATGTTCGGGGTGAGCCAGCTTTTCGGGCCTGCTTTTGGGAGTTTTGTCGCTGATCTGATGGGGTTCACAGCGGCCTTCGGACTGACGGTTCTCTTCTCCTTCCTGTCGGTGGTTATGGTGGTCTATGTCTACATGAGGGACAGGGAGAAGGTGAAGGTGCGTGAAAGGGAGAAGAACCATTCCAGATGGCGTGCCCTGCTTGTGCTGAGTTTTGCGGCGGCCTCGGTGGCTCTCCTGCTGAACGCTACCGCATACAGCGGCTTCCTGACATTCCTGCCCGCTGTGTATAAGGAGCTGGGCCTCGGAACATCCGCCTTCGGTGTGTACCTGAGTATCGTCGGTGGATTCAGCATACTCACGAGAATCCTCGGCGGGAGGGAGGCCGATAAGAGGGGAGCCGCTCTGGTGGCATCCATAGGGTTTGTTGCGATGATATCCGGATATCTGCTCCTCAGCGCATTCCTCCTGCCGCCGGGGGCATACATCAGTGCGTTTCTCCTTGGACTGGGTCTGGGATTTGTTGTTCCGGCCCTCCAGCTTCTGGCCCTCGGGAGCCTCCCATCAGGTGTGAGAAACTTCGGGGCGAGTATATACACGATGTTCTTTGATGTGGGCTTCATGGCCGGCCCCGTAATCCTCGGTTACTACATCCAGGTTAAGGGGGATTACAGTGTCATTTTTCCGCTGCTGCCGGTTATAGTTAGCTTTGCCCTGATAACAACCCTTATAGCAAAGGTTAAGAAAGCATAGCACGGAGGTCTTATCATGAGGATCAGGGTTTCATATGGAACTGCGGTATCAATGGGTCTCATCCACGCAAGAATGCTTGCGAGGCCAACCACGGCATACCTGATGACATATCATGAGGGGAGATGCAGAAATAACTGCGCCTTCTGCCCTCAGGCGAGGGGGAGCAGGGCTGATCTGAAGAAACTTTCGAGGATTACATGGCCTGCATTTGAGCTTGAAACTGTGGTGGAAGGACTGAGGAGCGGCGGGTTTGCCCGCATATGCCTCCAGACCGTGGATTATCCCGCCCTAATCGACGACGTCTTTGAGATTCTTGGGGCTTTCATGCCTCTCGGGCTTCCGGTTTCAGTTTCGATAACTCCTGTCAAAAGAAGCACTCTTGAGGAGTTCAAAGATCTCGGGGTCGGATACATCGGTGTTGG
>JALSON010000269.1 GCA_026986455.1 Thermococcaceae archaeon
CAAAGAACCACTCGCAAAGTTTCAAGCAAAGGTAAACAAAGACGGCCGTATCACTATCCCTCGACCAATCCTCGAAACCTTCGGGCTAAAACAAAATGACTACGTTAAAGTCCTAATTAGGAAAATTGAGATCTCAGATAAAACCCTTACCGTGATTGCACAGGCTGTTTTAGCAGTTAAAATAGGAAAATATAGGGCCATAACACTCCCTAAAAAGCTCATGAGGGAGTTTGAAATAAAAGAGAACGAGCCAGTTGAGGTTGTAATCCTGGACTATTACAAATTTGAGGAGTTGGTAAGCGAAAAAGGCAGAGAGCTTTTATCCAGACTCCAATCACGGAACAACTACAAAATTCTCCCAACTGACTCCTCATACCTAAACGAGATAGGCCTAATATACAGAGAAACCAGAGGTGTAACCTCATGAAAGAAACCAAAGAACCACTAGCGAAATTCCAAGCTAGGATGAACAAGGATGGCAGAGTTAGTCTTCCCAAGCAAATTAAAGACGTCCTCGGATTTGAATCAGATGATTATCTGAAAGTCATAATCCGCAAGATAAAAACAGAAAAGAGCCAAGGTATCATTTATGTATATGGGCAAGAATTTGCTATTTTGAGAGTTGGAATCAGAGGATATGTTGTTATCCCACAGAAAGTTCGCAGAGATTTAAATCTCAAGCCTAATGATAGTGTAGAGGTTGTTATCCTCGACTATTATCCTTCAACCACAGATCCCCAAGATTTGGAGACTTTGTCCTCATCCACAAGATTTAGATATCTTTTTTTGGACGTTTAATATTTATTAAATAAAATTAATTCTCAAAAAGGAAGGAAGAAGAAAAGAGGTATAGTATGTTTTCTCCCCTCTGAGAGTTTCTTTTTCAAGGGTCGAATTTTTGTTAATAAAAATTCGCACTAATTTAACTAAGAAAAGTAACAGAGTTTGGCCAAAATCCAGCGTTTTTAGAGCTTTGCATCTCTGTGCATTTAGCTACTTTTAAAAGTTGCAAAATCGAAACCCCTAAATTATTATTGCTGGTAGTATTTTGGCCTAATTTTCGTTAACAAAAATTAGCCCTTATCAATTTTGTCCAGCGCTGAGTTTTTTCAGCCACACAAACTTTTTAAACATTCCTTCCGTATGGTTTATGTGCAAATTGCACATAATCAGGTAAAAAACACACAATGGGTGGTGGCCATGCTGGAGTTGAAGTGCTCGATATGTGGGGCCGAGGCAAAATTTAGGAACAGAGACACGGCCATTGACGCTGGCTGGAGTTGGCTTTCCATAAGGCTCGGAAAGAAACGTTACAAGGTTGTTTTCTGCCCGAAGCACTCTGAGGACGAAGCCATGAGCTGGCTTGACGAGCACGTCCTCAACGAGATTAAGGCGGTGATATGATGCCAAGAACTCGGAAGTATAAAGCCGTCAGGCGGGTGGAGTTCCTCCTTCCGCCCGAGAAAGTCGAAGAAATGGAGCAAGCCAAGGGGCGAAAGCCTTGGGGTGAGTTCATTTGGGAGCTTTGGGAGTTCTGGAAGCTCCACCATTCAGAGACTTCATGACGGTGTTTCCGATGCCAAGGAGAAATTATCAGCGACGCACAGCAGGCCCCGGACGGCCACGCAAATATCCGGAAGGTATCAAGTTCTTTGGGACAAATGTTGCAGGCTCTACATACGATAGGCTCTACGCCCTGAAAGAAAGGCTTGGCGTCCCATTCTCAGAGCTCCTCACTTGGCTTGTGGATCTTGCCGAGGGAAAGATTGATGAAGTGGAACTGAAAGCGAAGGTCAAACACCTCATAGAAGCTCTTGAGCAGGAGCGGAAGGAGAAAGACCAGCTATTGAGGGACTATGAGCGTTTAGTCAGCAGTTATGAAAAGCTTCAGCTCAAGTATGAGGACTGCTGTCAGAAACTCCAGGAATGCAAGAACAATAAGCCCAAGCTCGCTTCCAAGTGGTCGAAGATTCTCCTCGCCATCCCGCAGGCAGTAGAGGAAGGCCTCACGTGGAACGACCTCATGAGAAAGCTCAACATCGTGGACCCGCAGGAACAGGTCGCGGTCATGCAACGCTTCTTCATCACAATCGACGAGAACGGCAGGATTCCGGAAATCATCAGGCCGATAGACGGCATCAAG
>JALSON010000270.1 GCA_026986455.1 Thermococcaceae archaeon
GCCAGAAGTTTGTCCTCCAAACTATCCGCCGGCTCTGGCCAATCGGAGCTTCTCCATGAAGCGCTCGACTTCCTCGGCTTTGCCCTCTATCAGAACCACGTTTAGGAGAATGCCGTTTCTCTCAACCTTTTTGAGAAGGGTGAGCGTAATATCGGCTCCGCTCATTTTCTTTATGTCTCTAAGCTCCTCAAAGGAAACTGCGGTCTCAATGACTCTCAAGGAGGAACCTCCATAGTGGAACGATTTCAATTCCGTCGATTTTTTTCTCGACATCCCATGTAATCAGCACCGCCTTTTTCCAGCGGAAAATCCGTTTTGCCTTTTTTAGGCCCTTTAGTTCGCGCTCCATAGTTTTCGGGCCTGAGACATCGTAGCTAACCTGAATCAGCATCTCCTCATCTGGCAGCACGAAGTCCACCTCCCAGTTATCGCCCCGTGCATAGTTTACCTCTTTTCCCCTGCGCAGGAGTTCTATAAACACGGTATTCTCCATAAGCCTGCCAAAGTTCTCGCTGAATCTGATGCTGAGGAATGTCAGGAAGGAATTATCAACAAAATAAACCTTCTTGGGATGCTGGATCCTCAGTTTAACCTTGGGAGAGTAAATTTCCAGTGGAAACGCGAAGTAGCACTCTTGGAGATATTGGAGATAGTTTGAGAGCGTGGCTTTGCTTATGGAGTAGCCGAGGCTCTTCATTGTGCGTTCCACCTTGCTGAGGCTAAAGTATTCGGAGTTCAAAAGTAATCTTATGAACGTCCTCAGCTCATCGGGATTTCTGACACCATAGCGCTCCACCACGTCGAGGGCTATTATGGTGTTGAAGTAGTCCCTGATGAGCATTCTCTTTATTCGAATGTCATCGGTCAGAACAACCTCAGGGAAGCCTCCTAAGAGCACATACTCCCTCAACAGGTTTAGAAGTTCCGGTTTTCTCGTGCTGAACCTGACCTGCTCAGGAACATTGAACTCCTTGAACATTAGAAATTCTTGGAAGCTCAGGGGAAACACCTCAAAAGTGAGTGTTCTTCCCCTCAACGCGGTTGGAATTTCCCTGCTGGAGAGTTTTGACGAGGATCCGCTTAGAAAGAGCCGTACATCTCTTCGGGAATCGTTTACCCGTCTCACCCAAGAGTCCCAGTTTTCAATGTTCTGAATTTCGTCGAGGAAGAGGTACAGCTCCTTTTTTCTTCCATAAATCTCTTCAATTGTGGGTATGAGTTCCGTTAGTGTGTCGATGCTTTTATCCAGCCTCTCATCCTCGAAGTTTATGTAGAATATCGATTCTCTTTCAACTTTCTCACTCAGTTCGTTGATAAGCTGGAACATGAGGTAAGTTTTTCCCACTCTCCTGCAGCCTGCAAAAGTCACCACTTTGTTAAGCTCCCACGGGATAAGCGAGGTATCAAAGTCCCTGCGGACTAATTCGGGTGTCCAAGTCTCCTGCCATTCCGTCAGAATCTTCGCAAGTTCTTCCCTCATGGTTGGGAATATGTGTTCATGATTTATAAAGGTTGTTCAGTATACTAACCACCCATTTATAAAGTGTTGTTTAACTTACTCACCAACCCTAAAGTTTATTCCCTTCTCCCTCGCCTTCCTCTCAACCTGCAACCTGAAGGCGCAGGCCTTGCATATCTCACCTGTTGTGGGCTGGCCGCATATCCTACAGCGGTTGAGCTCATGTTTAACGTATGTTTTTGCTATGAGCGGGAAGAGCTTGTCGTAGCTCCGCAGTATCTGGTACTTCGTCCCCGGATGTCTCTCCTCCATCTCGTTGATCCAGTCGCGGATTTCGGCGCGGAAGGCCTCAACCGCATAGGGGCATTCTGAAAAATCAACTTCAATGTTGTTCAGCACGGCGTAAAGCACAATCTCCTTCTCTGGCACCTCCCTCAGCGGCTTGATCCTCGGAACGAGGTCTTCATGGATTACCTCGTAGTACGGCCCCGTCCTCCCCAGTCTCGCCACATCGCCGCGCATTATGTTCATCAGAAACATCTGGACCTCGTCGTCGAGGTTGTGGCCCACAGCTAATTTATCCGCTCCAACGTCCTTGGCCGCATAGTTGAGGAGCCACCTCCTCCAGACGCCGCAGTAGGAGCAGGCCCCAACCCTCTCTCCCCTTTCAAAGCTCCCCATT
>JALSON010000271.1 GCA_026986455.1 Thermococcaceae archaeon
CCGTCTGAAGTTCTGGGACTCAGGAAATACAGTTAGAATCCCGCTCTCCGATGAAAAGCTTCAGTCTGTTCTCAAAGAGTGGAGGAGTTACCCTGAGGGCATCGGCTCTTCACTGATGATTTCAGTCTGGGTCCTGGATTATGAAAATGGAAAGCTGTATAAGGGTTTTGCTGTGGTCAACTACAACACCTCTAAGATTGCAAAGGGCCTCAAAAAGACCGTGAAAATTAACATACACAAACTGCCATCCTCCTCCCTTAAAGCCAGCACAAAAAACGGTGATGTAACTCCCCTGGGATCCAACAGACAGTTCTATTACCGGAAAACTGATTGGGATCTCTCTTGGAGCTCTTCTAACTATGTTGAAGTGCCTGTTCTGATCGTGGATAACAAGTATTCTGATTCCGGAGTTGTTAATGCGTGGGTGGATATTTCGAAGAGTTACTACACTAGATTTGGTCTTACAGTGGCTTATGGCTACAAAATCTCAGAAAAGGACACTCCAAGTCTGGACATTTACGGGAATGACTTCTACACGATCGAGAACAAATTTTACTTCTCACGGAGTTTGCTTCTGGCTCCGGATGAGAAGGGATACATCTACATCTATGCAAAACCATATCACCTACACCAGAAGGAGTACTACTGTACGGCCAGTTTAAACAACTGCGTGCCCACTGGAGAAGAAAGGGTTCAGGAGGGAATCAATAACGTGAGTGTCAGCGGAAATGAAATCCTCGGAGGGAGCAGGTCGGGCCTGCCTGATTCCACCATCATGAATCAGATTTACAGCGGGACCGACATGAGCTATGCCGGCACCCTCGGGGTCGGGGACTCGAAGAGTCTTGCCCTGCTGATCTCGGATGCTTCAGGTTCATGCTCCGCGGATTTTGGAATTGGGATTCCAATAGGGGCGCTTGCGGTGGTGTTAAGCGGCGGCGCGGTTCCTCCATGGGCAGCGGGGCTCAGCGCCGGAATTTACTACACCTCTTCAAGCTCCCTTAATATTTATGGTGGCATCCAGAACTATGGAGAATGGAATGGTGTCGGTCAGGACGTTTTGGAATACATCTACGTGGGCACCAGCACTTATACGTACCATGTGGGGACATGTGACACACATGTTCCTGTCGGAATTTATATAGAAAGCAATTAACTTTCCTTTTTCTTCCTTAATTAAAAATCTTAATTAAAAACAAAAGGTAAAGAAGCTCAATCAAGCTTCTTGTGGCAGAACCACCAGTCGTAGCACTCGATCTCGCCCTTGGCCTCCTCGCGCTCCTTGATGGCGTCGACGGTTCCGGCCGGCGGAACTATTGCCCTATCGCCGATGAGCTCGTTGTTGGGCCACTTGTGCGGAAGGGCGACTCCTTTCTCTGTGCTTATCTTGAGGGCTTTGACAAGGCGAAGTATCTCGTCCCAGTCCCTGCCTACCTCGGCCGGGTAGTAGACGATGGCCCTTATGACGCCATTGTCGTCGACGATGAAGACCGCCCTGGCGGTTGCAGTGGCACCGCTCGGTATCATGCCGAGCTCCTTGGCAAGGTCTCCCATGTCATCAGCTATAATCGGGAAGGTTATCTCCTCGCCGAGGTTCTCCTTTATCCACTCAGCCCACTTCAGGTGGCTGAAGACCTGGTCGAGGCTCAGCCCAATGGGCTCGACGCCAAGCTCCCTGAACTGATCAACCCTCTTCTGGAGAGCGTAGAACTCGGTGGTACAGACCGGGGTGAAGTCAGCCGGGTGGCTGAACAGCATGAACCACTTGCCTTCCTTGGCGTAGTGGTCCGGGAGCTTTATCACTCCGTGGGTGGTCTTGACCTCAACCTCTGGGAACTTTTCTCCTATCACTACCATTTTCCATCACCTCATACTTTAATGTTTTCGATATAAACTTAATAGGTTCGAATATATAAACTTTTTGGTTTGTCTAACATGAAGATATTGGCAGATATCCGAAGATACATCCAGGCATCTCAACCGGACATCAGAGAGTTTCAGAATTTACTGTCATATCGTGACTAAAACGCAAAAAGGGTTTGTCAAAAATCGGCTGTATTGGGGGATTTATTGTTCAAATTCTCCTCACATCGACCCATGTTGAATGATACGCCGAAGCGTTTCCGTATTTTTCGACGGTTTCATCGGCCGTCAGGAAGTTGGCGTTCCATCCGAGTAGCCTAACCCAGAAGGCCTTGTATAGCAGAACAACTCCTTGCGGGAGGTCGTCGCTTATCCTCGCGGTCGTCCTTACCCTGCCGTAGTCGTTGAAGACCTCAACGGTGTCTTCATCTTTAATTCCTCTCTCCCTCGCGTCGGCGGGGTTGATGTAGAGACTGGGGTCGATCATTCCGTGGGTGTTGTGGTACTGGCTGGTTATCGTCATCCTGTGTGTCGGGGTGAGGAGCCGCAGAGGATATTTTCCTTCGAACTTTCTGTACTCGGGGAACGGGCTTAAGCCCCTCTCCACCGCTCTCCGGGAGTAGAACTCGATCTTCCCGCTCGGCGTTTCCCATTTTCTCGGTTTTTCTGGAACTTTGACGAAGCCCTTAGCCTTCAGCTCCTCCCAGCTAAGGCCGTTGCGTTCGAGGACTTTTCTTATCACATCCTCGTCGCTTTCATACAGATAGGGGTTTTCAATGCCCAGCGCTTTAGCTAAGAGCCTCGTTACCTCGCTGTTGCTCTTTCCGTAAAGCCTCGCAACGGGCTCGTTAAGTGCAACGTAGCGGTGGTAGTAGGAATCGGCGATGTCAAGCCTCTCGAAGAACGTGTTTGCCGGCAGGACGACGTCCGAGTACAGAGCCGTGTCGGTGAGGAAGATGTCGTGTGTAACCACGAAAAGGTCGTTTTCCACCAGCGCTTTCCTAAGCCGGTTCTGGTTAGGCAAACTGGCGAGGGGGTTGGAGTTGTAGATGTAGAGGAACTTAATCTTTCCCCTCTCGATGTACTCGGCAAGCTTCATCTGAGGAATTCTTTTGGCTGGCTTCGTTCGCAGAAATGCTCCCTCTACATAGGACTTGTCTATCGTTTTCATATCGTAGATAAAGCCGAAGCGGTGGCCGACCAACGCTGGGAGAATCGCTATTGCTCTAACAGCTCCACCCCCGGCCAAAGACCTCTGGAAGCCGTAGCCGATGTGGATTACACCCTTCTTTTCGGCAAAATCTCTCGCGAAGGCCTCTATCTCTCCAATGCTTATCCCGGTCTCTCTGCTCACATAATCAAGCGATAACCTTTTTACATAATTCCTGAATTCTTCAAAACCATAAACGTTCTCGCGGACGAAGGCTTTGTCGTAGAGCCCTTTTTCGATCATAACCTTCGCAGCCCCAAGGGCAAAGAGGACGTCGGTGTCGGGCCTTATCTGGAAGAATCTGTCGGAGCGCTTGGCGGTTTCGGTTCTGACGACGTCAACCGTCCAGATTTCGAGGTTGTGTTTTCTGGCGAAGGTGAAACCATGAAGGTTCGTCCAGAAGGCGTTTATTCCCCAGTAAACTATCAACCGCTGGTTTTTGAGATCCTCGGGGTCAATACCAATCGCGGTTCCGTAAACGTCCCTCAGAGCTTCCTGTCCGGCCCTGTCGCATATGCCGTAGTCGAGGAGCGAGGTGTTCAGGTGGTGGAAGAGCCTCAGCGGGAAGGCATAGTTCACAACACCCCTGTCCCCGGCGTATTGATAAACTAAAACGCTCTCGCTTCCGTACCTTTCGATTGTCTCCTTCAGCCTCCGAGCAACGAGGTCTATTGCTTCTTCCCAGTCCGTTTCCCTGAACTCGCCGCTTCCGCGTTCGCCTTCCCTGATGAGCGGATTTTTCAGGCGGTCTTTTGCGTGAAACCACTTCGGCAGAAGGGCACCCTTCGGGCAGAGGAAACCGGCGGTTATTGGGTGTTCAGGGTTGTCCCTAACCCTGAGCCGGCCGTCCTTGAGCTCGCTCACCATCGAGCATGTGTCGTAGCAGTCCCTCATGCAGACTGAAAACATGGGCATCACGGTTTTATTGTTATTCTGTCGGCCGCGTTCCTCTCCCTGAGGATTTCCCCTATTGATCTTGGCAGCGTGACGAGGTCCCCGGCCCTGAAGGGGCCGTGTTCGTTCATATTTTCATCCAGAATCTTTGGAAGGTCTATTTTGATCAGATAAGCTTCCCTGACGATGGGCTTTTTCCTGAACTCCTCACGAGTTTCCTCTTTGATCTCTCCTGTTTCGGCAGGAACGCTTTCCGCTGGAATGTTTTCACGGTTTATAAATGCGCTCAGAATCCGGAATATCTTCTTTTCTTCATTTGTTAGGCCATAGGGCTTTCCTTCAATGGCGAGGTCGACTATTTTGTGGAGCCTTATTCGGATGATTTCCCGGATGATCTTCCCGGCTATGCGCAGCTGGGCATTGTAGAGCCTTCCTTCGACGTTATCTCCCCTCTCATTGGAAGATTCGACTCCCAATTCAAGGGCCTTAACGAGGCTGTCAAGTTCTCTGTAGAATTCATCATCCAGGGACACAAGCTCCCTTGACGAGAGCTCTGCCTCAAGAAGCTCCCTGAGCTTGATGATGTCCATGCTATCACCTTAGAAAATAAAAGAAATCAGTCCTCCACACGGGGAGCGAGCAGGAATGTTAGCTTTCCTTCATCCCTTATCGGGTAGTCCATCTGGAGTGGCATCTCTGTGCCGAACCGGATTATGACCTCGTCTGCCTTTCCTATTCCCTTGACCATATCTGCCAGGTAGCTGATTCCGTAGGCACTCCTCGTCTCCTCCTCAACCTCGAGGTCAAGTAAACCTTCATCCTCAAGCGTGAGCTTTATCTCAACCTCCTGTGTCTCCCCCTCGGCCTTTATTATGAATTCGTTCTCCCTAGCTATGAACTTGAGGCTGTCGCTGACGAGGGAGCCGTCTTTGACCGCCTCCTTAAGAACCTCTCCGAGGACAACTGCCTTGGCGGTGAACGGCAGCTCGGGAAGCTCAAGTTCAAGCTCTTCAACCTCTATCAGGGACAGACGGAAGGTTCTCTTTGCAGTGCCTTCAAATATGACCTCAAGGAAGTTCTCCTCGCCCTTCTTCAGGATCAGCGTATCCTTGCTCTTGCCCCTCTTCAGTATCTTCTTGAAGTGATCCATGTTTATTCCTATTGTTTCGCCTTCCTCCACATCATATTTGCTGAATATGGTCTCGGGCAGATTTAAATCGATGAGAACGACCCTGCTCGGGTCCATTGCACGCATTGAAATTCCTTCCTCCGTAACTTTAAAAGCAGCCTCATCAATCAGGTTGCTTGCCGTGGCAATCAGATCGGCGAAATCCTTGGCACCATCAAAAACTATCTCGAACGTCATCTTCACCCCTCCTCAGTATCTCGAGCATCAACCTAACTCTTTCTTTTCCACGGAATAAATAAGCTTTTCCATTATCCACATCCGGGATTCTTCTGTATGCTTCATCAAGTTCCTTAAGTGCCTTTTCCGCGAGACGCCTCAGCACTTCCTCCTTCATCCCGGGCACCTTACTCATAGCTTCTCCACACATGTCCGCATTTGGTGCACCTGTAGAAGATTGTGCTCGGCTCATCTCCCGCCCTCGTCTGGAGCTCCCACCAGTATGCGGTATCGTTGCCGCACTTCGGACAGGTGACCTTGGTCGTTGGAAGCGTTTTGAGATCCTGCTCGACGACGATTATGCCTTCATCGGGTTTGTGCTCAACCTTCTGGGTCATCTTGTAGCCCCTGGCATCCTCCGGGTTAATGGGCTCCTCGTAGCCGCAGCTCCTGCACACAAAGACTTTTCTTTTCCTGTCAGGGAGCATGATGCTTCCGCATTTCGGACAGAACTTGACCATTTTTCTCACCTCTTTAGCCGAGGGTGAGGTATGTTGAAGGAGAATAAAAAGTTTTGCCAAGTGGTGATTCAGAGGAGAGCATTTAGTTTTATCCTGATGACCTCATGCTTATGGGTTATCCCTACCCATTTATTCTCGACTTCCATCCCGAGTGCGAGGCCAAGCAGGCGCTTTACAATCGCAGGATATACCTTTGCAATTGTCTCCTCCTGCGGTTTACCGATCGCCAGGAAGTCCTCATTCACCTTCTTCAAATGGCTTCTCACCGGCCCAAGCGTTTCTACCGTCGGGTTAAGCTCCATCTGCAGGAACGTTCTTGCAGACAGCGTCGGATCTCCCCTCGCCTTCGCATAGTACGTCTTGCTCAGCGTCTCTGCAATCTCCTTCATCTCCCTCTCTATCGCCGGCGACATCCTCTTCACATGTTCACCATAAACCGGGTGATCCTTCAGCGCATCTACCGCCTCTCTATGGGCATCGTTCACCACGTTCTTTATGAACATCATCCTCTGCATCACGCTCTCCGGCTCGTCCCTCTCCGCCGCCTTTTCCATCGCTTTCAGATACGCTGTATGGAACACCTTAGAAACCGCCAGCGCCTCCAACAACTCCTTCTCCTTGATCTCCCCCGTTGCAATCTTCGACACGATATCCGCCCAGTACCTCGGAACGGGAACCACCTTCCCCTTCCTCTCGAACGCCTCCAGAACCGCCCTCGCCTTCACCGGATCGTTATCCACGTGCTTCCGTATCAGTTCCCCCACTTCCCTTGACGACAGTAAGTGCACCTTCTCCACCAACTTCTCCGCCACGTCCCTCGGTATCCCCCTCTTCTCCAGCTCGGCGTATATCTTCTCCTCTGGTACTCCTGCCTTCCTGGGTTTCTCTTCGAATTCTTTCTGCACCTGCGTGAACTTCGGCGCGGCGGGCTTCATCTGCCTGCTCCTTTTTGTTTTTCTAGTTCTTCTTTCAACTTTGTGGCGATACGGTTTTGTTCCAAGTGCTTCTGCAACAGCCACTTTTAGCTGCCACCACTTTTCGAAGACTTCGGGAGCGACCTTTTCTAAATAGGCGTCGTCAGCTTCCTTTTCCGACGGTTGTGCGGATAGGTGGTTTGTAGCATCTATTATTTTATCCTCTTCTTTAACAGGATCTAACCCGAGAAGCACTGATGAGTATTCCTTTATTGCCCGCATTATTTTTTCACATCTTCTTGGATCTCGGAAGGGTGCTGTATTCTGCCTGTTTTTACGAGGTGTTTTGCTACATCCGCGGCGAATTTTTCTTCATCTATTTTATCCGGATGATCCTCGTTTCTTTTCAATGAACTCTCAATAGCAGCCATTACCGCGTACCCTATTTCTTCATCGTACATGCTGGTTGGCCGCTTCTTCAATGTTTTTTTTGCGATGACGTAGGGTATGATTACTCTTGCCAGTTCGTGTGCTAATAATGTGGGTGTTTTTTCATAATGAACTTTTTTTTCATGCAGTGGGCTTATTGACCTCCCGTAGAGTTTTTCAACCACTTTATCTTGTAAGTCTTCCCCTGTGATTTTTTTAATATTGTCTTTTATATTTCCTTCCAGCGGAACACTATGACCTATAAATCTGCTCACCCACCACAGGGGAACCCCCAACTCTGCCGCAACTTCCTCATGTGTTTTTTTCTTCTTTTTTCCAAAGAGCACCATTATTTTTCACCCCCAGTTAATATTTGGATTTGGAATGTTCTGTGTTTGTTGCAGGGTACTTCCTGAACATACACGTATGTAATCTCCTCCTGTGTGTACCTCGCAGGCACTTCTGATATCGTAGATGTCTACTTTCAGCGTGTCTGTCGGCACATATGTTGCCAAGAACGTCGTTGCTCCAACGATGGCCCCGGTTATCTGACCCACAGTTCCGCACATACTCAGCTTTGAAGACTTCTTTCTGAGTTCATCATATTCTTTTTGTACTTCATCTGCGGCAGCTTTTATTGCACTTTCCTGTTTTCTTACTACTTCCAGCGTTTTATCTACGGCTTTTTTGCATTGTCCGGGGTTGCCGCCCTGGTAGCACACATTCGAAATGCTCTCAATCGACATCTCCAGGGCTTTTGCAGCATCGTCCTGCCCCCCGAGTTCCAGGATCTTTTGAATTTTTGAGAGGTTTGCTTTGAGCTCTTCCACGTTTTTCAAGGTCTTATCTCCTATGCCATTGCTCCCAACTACAATTTTCTTTGCATCGGTGTTCTTTAGGGCCTCAAAGATTCCTGTTGCACCTTCGAATATTTCCCCACTCATACCAATTGATCGTTCAAGCTCCATTATTCTGGAGGCTGCTTTCGTATATCTTATGTAATCGATCCCTGTAGCCGTTGCAATGCTTAATACAGGTATGACTCTTGAAATTCCCGGCTGTTCTGTTGGGAATAACCGGTATGTAATGTAGTTTGACGCGAATGGTACTCCCGGTCCAAGCCAACAAGCGAGTGACCCCCTTGCCACATCTGTTATTGCCTGCCATGCCGTCATACCTGCTGTGAAGAATCCCACTGCTCCAGCGCAGATAAATGTTGCGCCCATGCACGAGAAGCCCCATGCCAAATACGCTGGGTGGAGCGGGTTTGTTAGTTGCTCTATTCTTTTCTCGTACTTTGCTTTGCCGTAATCCGAGATACATTCTGAACCTTTCATTGTCAGCGCTATGTTGTATTTATTATAGCTGGCGATGCCTCTTTCTTTGATGTAATTGGAGACATCTGAGCACGTTTTGTCTCTCCATTTTTCAGCATCCTCCACCCACACCCTCGGCTTTCCGTCCTTGAACTCTATCATGAAGTCGTAGTCCGTCATACTCGCAGGTCCTCCCTTCTTCGCGTAGTAAACAAGTTTAGAACCGACATCGTAGTCCAGTTGTATTCCGTCGTCTCGAAGCCTTTGCTGTTCTTGTTCCCCACTCCATCGCAAGGGTCTTTCTCCGGATCTACCGCCGCCTGCATCACCGACCTCGCCACGTCCTTGCCAAGTTCATCGCCTTGCGGAGGGGTGAAGATTGGTACCACCCTTTTCTATACTCTCACAAACCCTAAAAAAGCTTTCCCGGTGTTGATGACCGGAGATTTCCGATGGAGGATCGTTAAGTTTGAGAACTTCCTTTTTGTCAAAAAATGCTAAAAAATCATTTAAACCTCAACACCTCTGCATTATGTAGGGGAATGGTGGTGTTTCGGGTTGAAGTTCATCCCAAGGTGATAAAATCCGCTCCCAAGGTTCTAAAACCCGCACATATAA
>JALSON010000272.1 GCA_026986455.1 Thermococcaceae archaeon
GATGGGCCTCGACAAAACCTTCTGGCTATACAGAACGACCATGGGTCAAGGAGATTATTGTTTATATGACCAATTATGACTTCATAATCCGAAGTTGAGTTAATTTTCCGCGTGACTTCTGAATAATTAATGCACACCAAAATCCTCTCATCACCATAAACCCGCTCATAGACCAGCAGCCCATCCCTGAAGACCAGCGGCAGGAATACCCCCATCTGGAGGGCTTTGCTTTCACGCCGTAGCCTTACCAGCGCTTTTGTGGTCTCAAGTATTTCCCTATCCCATTCCTCGGAATTCCATTTCATCGGGCCCCTTGAACGCTCCATGGGAGAACCGTCTATGTTTTCGAGCCCTACCTCATCGCCGTAGTATATTGACGGAATCCCCCTGTACGTCATCAAAAACGCAAGGGCGCACAGATACTTCCTTCTATCTCCCACCAGTCCAAGGAAACGCTCCACATCGTGATTGTCCAGAAAGTTGTACATGAGGAACTCCGCGGGCCCGTAGCGCGCGCTCAGGAGCTCAATCCAGTTTAGGAAGTCCCCCGCATCCATCTCCCCGTAAACGAAGAACCGCAGAAGGGCCTCGTAAAGGGGATAATTCATCGTGCCGTGGAACTTATCAAAAATCCACAGCCGGGCATCGTCCATGACTTCACCTATAATGTATGCATCCTCCGGCAGTTTTCTCCTCACCTCACGCCAGAGCTCCGGCGGAACGCCGTGGGCCACATCGAGCCTCCAGCCGTCCGCTCCCCTTTCAAGCCAGTGCTCCATCACGTCAGCGATAAAATGCCTGACCTCGGGGTTTTCATGGTTCAGACGGGGCATAAGCCAGACAGAGAAGAAGCTCTCATAGCCCCAGCCGATCTTCCTGAGCCTTTTGCTCTTCTCCCTCCATGGGGCCGTAGAGCCCAGGACATCCAGAAACTCCTCCGTGACCGGGGGAAAACGAGTGATGCGGTAGAAGTCCCTGTACCTGCTCCTCTCCCCGTTTTTTACGACGTCCTGAAAATAGGGGTGAAAAAAGCTCGTGTGATGGAAAACACCGTCGAGAATCAGCCTGATGTCTCTTTCCTTCAGCTCCTTAAGGAGCCTCTCGAACGCTTCATCACCCTCCTTCACGCGGTAGTAGTCGGTAACATCATAGCCGTGATAGGTGGTGGACTCAAAGATGGGGGTCAGATACAGGGCGTTTATTCCCAGATTCCCGAGATATCCGAGTTTGTCAATAATCCCCAAGAGGCTCCCGGCAAAGCGGTCAGGCATGATCTGGTAGAACACCCTGTCAGGCACCCATTCCGGGAAGGGATATTCCCCCGGGGATGCCCTGAAATCACCGTACTCCACAACACCGCCATCAGTATGAATCTCAAAGTGGTACTCCATCTCTCCCTTCAGGGGCAGATGTGCCTCAAAATAATCAAACAGCTCATCCCAGGCCTTCCTCCGCATTTCAATTCTGTCCCCGGAGACTAAATAAACCTTCCCGACCCTCCCTCTCACCGCCCTGAAGCGCACATAGGTTCTGTCCCCGAAGGAGTAGAGGTACGTCAGGGAAGGGTGGTGGTAGAACTCCTCCCCAGAGAATATCCTCGCAACACTCACCTCATCCTCCATCTTGTATGAGAGCCTCCGGTAAAGCGCCCTTTCAGGATTTTCGGGGTCAGAAAGTTTCGTGCTCTCTATTGAGAAGGCATAGTACCAAACTCCCTCGGGCAGCTCAAGGGTTATGCTCCATCTGTCTCCCCTCTCCTTCATCCTGAGACTGCCCTCGTTGAAGGCGTTGAAATTTCCGAGGAGATACGCATAGCTCCCCTCCTTCGGAATCGAGAACTCAACGGAGGCCACCTTCCCCATAATGTCATCATCCCTGAATGCGAAAGTTTTATACATGTTGACCACCACCCTATTTCAGTATCACCGCCGATGTTTAAACTGACGCAAGTGAATATTAAAATCTTTGGAGGCATGGATATGAACGAGGAAGAGATTGTTGAAAAACTTCAGAAGCTCGGACTGACGAAGTATGAGAGTCTGGCATATATAACCCTCCTGAAGCTCGGCCCCTGTAAGGCAACTGACGTGACAAAGGAAAGCGGCATCCCGCACACGAGGGTCTACGACGT
>JALSON010000273.1 GCA_026986455.1 Thermococcaceae archaeon
TCCTCATCCCCGTAGCAGAGGTAGTTGTAGGGGCAAAATTTGCACATGAAGTTGTTCCATCCCTTCGGGGGCTCTTCCCTCTCGTAATGCTTTTTTACTGTGTAGAACTGCCTTAGGATATCCTTGAAAAGCGTTCGGTCATAGGGAATTTCAAATGCCCTGAAGTTTCTCCCCCTGACTATGGGGAACCTTGAGAAATCAATGCCCTTTATGACCTTCCCGGGTTCATCGTGGAGCTTGATGTAGTAGAGGTAGCCGTACTCGGCCTCAGCCCACCGGAGATATATCGTGAGCTGGGCGAGATGGTAGTCGTGCGGCAGCCTGGGAAGGCTCGTTTTTCCTTTTATCTCAATCGGGAAATCCTTTATGGCATCGATCCTCCCGTGTATCTCAAAACCAAGATTTTGAGAGCGTAAAACCATCCTCTTTTCAAGCTCAAAACCGAAGCGCTTTCTCAGTATGTCCCCGAGAACCTCATGTGTTTTAATCCCCTGATTCAGTCTAACTTTGACGAATTCCGGCCATCTCTCAGGATAGCCCTTAAGCCTGAAGTATATCCTTCTGGGGCAGGTCAATGCTTCGCTGGCATAAAACTCAAGCAGCTCATCAGGCATCCTGCTCACCTCTGTGAGGGCGGTTCATCGGTCCGCGAGCCTCCCCGCCCAAGCGTCAGCTAATACCGACGTCATCATCACTCAGACTGGGCAAGGGTCGTCATCCGCTGTTCCGGTATGAAGAATAGCCGCCCCTCCTTAAAACCTTTGGGGAAGAATCGGGGAGAAAAGGAAAAACCGGGAATTTCAAATTCGAGCCTTACTCTTCCTGAGGCTCCTTATTGAGTAGCTCAGACCGTAGGCAGGCCACAGTCCGGGGGGCATTGCATAGTGGTGCAGGTTCCTCAGAATCTTCTCCGCATCCCTTCTGCTCTTTGCCTTGACCCTGAGCTTTCCTTTTCTGAGCTCCACCTCACCGTTCGGGAGCTTAATGCGCAGCCTATCCCCTTCTATCTCGGGCTTTGCCCGCATCAAAAGGGTTCTAAAATCCTTATATGCATCCTCTGTAATTTCCTGTTCAAGAACAGCTTCCCTCTTTGATTTAAACAGCCTGTTCAGCCAGCTACTCGAGCCTTCGTCATCCATAATTCAACTCTACCTCCGGTCAGGTTCTCAGGGTATATTCTGTCTTCAGGGTTTTTAAGCTTTTTCAATCGTTTTTTGCCGAAATGACAGAGCTTGGGGAAATTTTTCACATGGACAAAGGATTTTTAAATTACGCCGATATTTTCATACGATGGCCGGAAAAAACACCAGAACAATAAAACCCCGGATAAGGGAGATTCTGGGCAGAAAGCTCCCTCCAGAACTGGTGAGCCTGCTTCCCAGGCACTGGGTTCAGATCGGTGATGTCCTGATACTCCCCCTGAGGGAAGAACTCCTGCCCTACAAACACGAGATTGCCGAGGTTTATGCTCGGGTTCTTGAGGTCAAAACGGTCCTGAGGAAAGGCTGGATTTTGGGGGAGTTCAGGGAGCCGCACTACGAGATAATCTACGGAAACGACCCGGTAACGGTCCATAGGGAGAATGGCATTTTCTACAAACTGGACGCCGCAAGGATAATGTTCTCCCCAGCCAACGTCAAGGAGAGAATCAGGATGGCCGGTATAGCAAAGCCAGACGAGCTGGTCGTCGACATGTTTGCCGGAATCGGACATCTCTCCCTCCCGATAGCCAAGCACTGCGGAGCAAAGGTCATTGCGATTGAAAAGAACCCCTATGCATTCAAATTCCTCGTCGAAAACATCGAGCTCAACAGGGTGCAGGACAGGATGACGGCATACAACATTGACAACCGCGACTTTCCGGGAGAGGACATAGCTGACAGAATCCTCATGGGGTACGTCATAAGAACCCATGAGTTCATTCCAAAGGCCCTTGAGATAGGGAAGGATGAGGCAATAATTCACTACCACAACACCGTTCCCGAAAAGCTGATGCCGGAGGAGCCCTTCAGGACGTTTCAGAACATCGCCAGAGAGCACGGCTACGGGGCCGAGAAACTTAAAGAGCTGGTTATCAAGCGCTACGCCCCGGGAGTGTGGCACGTTGTGGTCGATATCAGGGT
>JALSON010000274.1 GCA_026986455.1 Thermococcaceae archaeon
CTTAACAAAGCCGATGGGATGGAGACGAAAATTCCAGTGGCGGGAAGGGGAAAGGTCAGGCTCCATTTAAGGGATGCACGGATTGTCTATCTGAGGGGTTCTTTTAAGGACACCGTAATCCAGTACATAACCGACCCGACGGTGGCATATATACTGCTCACCCTCGGCATCTGGGGACTTATCCTCGGATTTCTAACACCCGGATGGCATGTGCCCGAAACAGCGGGAGCAATAATGGTTGCCCTGGCGGTTATAGGTCTCGGATACTTTGGATACAGGAGTGCAGGCCTGCTCCTGATAGTCCTTGCCATGATATTCTTCATTGCAGAGGCTTTAACCCCGACTTTCGGGCTCTTTACGGTTGCAGGGGGGATAACCTTGATTCTGGGGAGCATTTTCATGTTCAGTGGGGGAAGAGAATATCTGGTGAGCAACGAGGTTTATGGAAGCCTCAGAATTGCCATCATCGTAATGGCAGTGCTGCTTGCGGTTTTCTTTGCCTTTGGCATGGCGGCGGTCATCAAAGCCAGGAAGAAGAAGCCGGGAACTGGAAGGGAAGAGATGATGGACATGAAGGGAAAGGTCATCCAGACCCTTGAGCCTGAGGGCATGATAAGGATCAGAGGAGAACTGTGGAGAGCCAGGAGCAAAAATGGAGAGAGAATCCCGGCAGGGGAGGAAGTTGAGGTTGTTGGTGTTGAAGGCCTTATGCTGATTGTTGTCAGGAGTGGAGGTGAGTGATGTGGTGAATTTTGGAACCATAGCTGTGGCTATTGTTTTGTTGTTTGTGCTGATAGTGCTGGCGTCGGCAATAAAGATTGTCAAGGAGTACGAGAGGGCAGTGATCTTCAGGCTTGGAAGGGTCGTGGGTGCCAGGGGACCGGGTATATTCTTCATCATACCGATATTCGAAAAGGCATATGTGGTCGACCTTAGAACCCGTGTTCTGGACGTTCCGGTTCAGGAGACAATAACAAAGGACAATGTCCCCGTCAGGGTCAATGCGGTTGTGTATTTCAGGGTTATTGACCCCATAAAGGCCGTCACCCAGGTCAAGAACTACATAATGGCAACATCCCAGATTTCGCAGACCACCCTCAGAAGCGTTATAGGGCAGGCCCATCTCGATGAGCTGCTGAGCGCAAGGGACAAGCTCAATATGGAGCTGCAGAAGATTATAGATGAAGCAACTGATCCATGGGGAATCAAGGTTAGCACGGTGGAGATTAAGGATGTTGAGCTGCCGAGCGGAATGCAGAGGGCGATGGCAAGGCAGGCCGAGGCTGAGAGGGAAAGGAGAGCAAGGATCACCCTCGCCGAAGCGGAAAGGCAGGCAGCGGAGAAGCTCAGGGATGCCGCTGAGATAGTATCCCAGCATCCGATGGCCCTCCAGCTCAGGACTCTTCAGACGATCAGTGATGTTGCGGGGGACAAGAGCAACGTGATCATACTGCCGCTCCCGATGGAGATGCTCAAGCTCTTCCGGAGCCTCGCCGACACCGCAGAGGTTGTAAAGAAGAAGCTTGAGGATGAGACCGAGGCTGCAAAGAAGGAAAGTGAAAAGAAAGCCGCTGAATGACTTTTCTTTTTAACCTTTAATCCTATTTTCCCCTGAAAGTTTCTTCCTTGGAGCTCCAGGCAAACCGCAAAAGATAAAAGCACAATGCTTTAGATTAGTGTGTTTAATCATATGCACGGCTGAACGCCTTTGAGCATCTGGAAAAACTTATAGGGGATGTTGGGGTATTTTTACTATGTCCAGGGGGTGTTACTGTGGAAGGCCGTTCAATAGTCTTTGCTTCGGGTAAGGGAGGAACAGGTAAAACCACTGCAGTTGCAAATCTCGGTGTTGCACTGGCTCAATTTGGAAAGGAAGTGATTTTAATCGATGCTGATATAACAATGGCAAACCTCAGCCTTGTTCTTGGAATGGAGGATATACCCATAACCCTTCATGATGTCCTCGCGAGGGAAGCCGATCTCAAGGATGCCATATACGAAGGGCCGGCGGGCGTGAAAGTTGTTCCCGGTGGTTTAAGCCTTGAAAAAATCAAAAAGGCAAAGCCCGAAAGGCTCAGGGAACTGATCAGGGAAATCTCGCAGATGGGTG
>JALSON010000275.1 GCA_026986455.1 Thermococcaceae archaeon
CCTCCTTCTGAATTCTGCTCCAGCTAAATTCCCCTCGCCGGATTTCTGCCTTTCCTGAGGGAAATTCCTCAAGGCTGAAATCCACCATAACACCCCTGTGGAGGATTTTCTTAATTCCAAGCTTTTCGTAGAATCCCACTGCCCTTTCGTCAGGGGTTACCGTCAGCATATCGCACTTCTTCTCCCTCGCAATTTCTTCCGAAAAGCCTATGAGGGCTTTCCCGATGCCCCTCCGCCTGAAGTCTTTATGGACTTCAATAACATCCAGATGGGCTATCCTGCGGGGCTCTCCGTCTACAGGTTCTTCGCTGATGAACAGCTCGGCCTCCCCGACGATTTTCCCGCCAGCTTCGGCAACTATGACCGTATTTCCACCAAGCAGGAGGCTGTTTATATGTGCGGCACAGCTCTCCACGCTCATCCACGGCCCGCCATGGAGGTATCGCTCAAGTATGCTGAGTTCCCCATATGTGGATTTTACCGTCCTCTTTCCATCTGAATAGTGGTACCATTCCTCAACGCCGGAGCAGTGGGTTTCCGTGATTCCCTTCACGTCTTCGAGGGTTCCTCTTCTTATTCTAATCTCCATAATATCACCGGATTCAGGCCTCGGCCTCGGTGAGGAACTCAAGTAGGTCAAGCAGCCGTCTGTCCTCAACCTTTGAGACGGCCTCACTCGCCTTCTCAAGCCCGATTTTTCCGTCCTTGTAGAGGGCTATTGCCTTAACCGCCTCAAAGAAGTTAGCCATCTCCGGTATTCCCCTGGAAAACATGTCCATGTTCTCGTATATCCTTTCAAAGTCGTTCTCCACCATGAGCTGCCAGATGACGTCTATGAAGGCATCAAAGGCCACATCCTCGTATTCAAAGCCCTTGGCTTCAAGCATGGCATACAGGCACTCCTGAAGAGCCCCATCGTAATTGTCCTCTTCCTCAAAGATTTCTTCGTATGCCAGATGCACCTGCGCCTTCAGGGAGGGTTTATCCCTTACCTGCCTTAAAACATCCGCCAGATCAGCTTTTGCCTCGCCTATATTCCCCATCTCGAACTTGATGTAACCAGTGTATATCCTCACATGGAGGACTTCATCGCTTTTTCCCAGTTCTTCAAGGATTTCTTCAGCTTTTCCCATCAGCTCAAGTGCCTTTTCGTATTCCTGAAGCTCCTCATGGATCAGTCCGAGGTTGTAGTAAATCTTTGCTATGTTTTCCATGTTTCCTTTTTCGGTTTCTTCCTCAAGCAGCTGTTCGTAGAGGCTCAGGCTTTTTTCAAATTCTCCGATGAGGAAATACAGGTCTGCAAGGTTGAACTTGGCCTCAAATGTATCCTCTTCCTCCACCATCTTCTCAAATTCGCCTATCTTCTCAGTCTCAAGGAGCTCATGATAGTAATAAACAACGAGCTTGTACAGATCAAAATCCCTGAGCTCCAGAGCCAGCTTTTCAGCCCTTTCAAGGAGCTCTTTCAAATCTTCATCGCTCAGATCATCCACCCTGTAATACAGAAGGTTTGCAACCTTCTTTGTATCCTTCTCTTCTATTGCTTTGAGAATCTCCTCCATTTCCAGCACCTCATAATATCTTGGCTGTGCAGGTATTTAACTTTAGGTGTTCCGGCCTTCCCACGGGCAAGGCCTGTTAATGGGCCTCCACCAGTATCCCCTCAAAAGACCGTTCCCTCAGGGATAAAGCTTTTAAGTCCCATCCACGAAAGTAAGATGAGAATTATGAAAGGTGAGACCGATGAAAAAACTCCTACCAGTACTGATGCTCCTTGTTCTCCCCCCGGTCGCCGCTTACAGCTTCACCTTCTCAGCGGACAGCTACAGCATCACGGAGAGCCCAACGTTTGCATGGGCTGATGCAGGCAACACCACCTTCAGATGGAACGGCTACAGGCTGAACACTACCGATTACCTCTACTGGGCCGGAATCCTTGTTTCTGCTATGGGAAACTGCACATTCAGCAATGAGGTTGAGATTGTTGATGGCAGCGGGAAAAAGTTCCATGTGGGTTACGGCGAGGGGCCAGGGGCTAACGGAACGCTTTATCTGCCGCTCTTTGAGGAGGATCTCTACTCATACCCCCATTACAACCTCAGCAGGGGGC
>JALSON010000276.1 GCA_026986455.1 Thermococcaceae archaeon
GGTAGCCGTTGGCCTCCCGAACATCCTCCACGGATATCAGTCCTTCCTTCGCCATGGCAATACCGAGGAGGACGGCGGAAGAGACAGGGTCGCTCCAGACCTTTTTAATTCCCGGGAGAAGGGGCTTTATATATACCTCAATGGAGCCCTCCTCTTCAAAAACCTCCGCGCTCCCGATGCCGAATGCACCAAGCCCGCCTGAAATCACGGAGGATGCATATCCGACGTCCGTGCCCCTGAGCTCCCCGTAGTTCTCCTCAAAGTACCTGAGAAGCTCGTAGCCCGGGGGAGGGCTTACCAGAATTCCCGTTTCCCTCTCGCTTCCGGTAACAAAGACGTCCCCCTCATCGAGCCTCCCGAGACTCAGCCTGAAGTCCTTCATCTTCGGAATAAAAACCCCTCCCTGCGGGAGATTCTCGTAGGGCGGGATATAGATTGGCTTTCCCTCAAGCTCAAGGTCATCAACAATCTTTTCAAGAAATCCGCCCATATCCCTGCAGCTAAGCTCAAGGGCCTCCCTGCTGACGTAGCCCCTGGCCGGAAAAGCCGCAACCACCAGCCCAAGGATAACAGAACCGATGCCGAGATTGATGAGCGTAGCGTTCGATGAAGTCCCGCCGTGATACCAGAGTATGATGCCCATGCCGATTAAAGCCACTCCCACAGTCCTGCTCATTTTAGCACCCAAATTGGATAACCTTAAAAGCTTTTATATTCTTTATGGAAGTGATGGGCATGAGCATGAAAAGGGTTCTCGGTTTAATAATGATGGCTCTAATAATCTGCGGGATGGTTTCGGCAAAAGCCGTTGAGAAGCCGGTTAATAGAGATGTTTTTCTGTATGAGTACTTCTCAAAAACCCTGATCAGGTTTGAATACACGCTCAGGTACTCCCTTCAGAACAACCCCTACAGCATTCGGCTCGCAAATAACACCACGAGCGAGCTCAGAGAGATACAGCTTGAGGCACTTTACTACAGAAATAGAGGAGTCAATGCCAAGGTTATGGATGTGATACCTCCTTTCTACGACTTCTCCCGGAACCTGGAGGAGCTAACAGGGCTCGTGCTTCAGTTTCACAGGGAGCCGAACGCTGCGCTTGCGGCGGGAATAGAGAGAACTGTCGAGAGCATGAACCGGGATCTTGAGATTATTGACTCCATACGGCTCATGAACGGGACAAAAGTCCTGAACTTCACAGCACAGACTGCAGGAATAAGGGCTTATCTGGGGAAGATACTCGAAATGCTCCGCTCCGCTGAAATATCTCCGAAAAGATTTGAAATCTCTGTCTCAAACAAAAAACCCTTCCTCTATGCCAACATCACGATATACGGTTCAACCCCTGTGAACGGGAGCATTGAGGTGATTATTGCGGGAGGGAACAGCTCAACAATTCTGTTTGCCTCCCCCAAAAACGGCATGTTCTCACTGAGGTACTCCTTCAGGGAGCTCGGCAACTACAGCATATACGCCGTTCAGGGGGACAACAGATCAAACACGGTTGAAATCACCGTTGTGAGGATACCCTCAATACTCCTCATGGACAGCACCTTCAGCGGGCTTATGGGGTCCACGCTGAACGTCTCGGGACAGCTTGTGGACTATTATGGAAACGCACTCGGACAGAGGGAGATTTCAATCGGGAATACAACCCTGCTAACGGATGAGGAAGGGAAGTTCTGCACCAATTACACCTCGGATATCCCCGAAACCGTGAGGCTCACAGTCAGCTTCCGCGGCGATGAGATTCACTCAGCCGTGTCAAAAAACATAACCATAATTTTCAGGAAATATCCAACCTCAATAGCGCTCAGCGGCCCCTCGGAGGGCTACACCGGAAGGAGAATAGAGTTCACGGGCAACATCACGCCCCCCCTCTCCGCCCCCCTGACGGTGTATATAAACGACATGCCCTACATCAGCATAACATCTGTGGACGGGGGTTTCTCCTTCCTCATAAAGCCGAATGAGACAGGAAAGCTGAAGGTATATGTAAAATTTTCAGGGGACAGCATCCATGCCGGAGCAGTATCAAACACCATAATCCTCAGTGTGATTAAACCTCCGAGCAGAATGCTGAGATACCTCGCGATGCTTCTTATTTTA
>JALSON010000277.1 GCA_026986455.1 Thermococcaceae archaeon
GCCCCACATGGAGGTTTCTGAATTCTGCGGGCTGGCACAAAGGTTAAAAGCAGCACATACAGATTACAAACCGACCGGTCGGTAGGTGAAAGTATGAGGGTCTGCATAGTTTACGACACCAAGGGGGGCTCGACCGAAAGGGTGGCAAGAGCCATGGCAAAAGCGGTAGGAGGCATTGCCAAGGTTGGAGTATTCGGGGTTACTGAAAATCCCGACGTTGAAAGGTATGACCTCATAGTTATCGGTGCACCCGTCTACTACGAGCGTCCTCTTCCGGAGGTCAAAGAGTTTCTGCTGTCAAAGAACGGCCTTGAGGAAAAGGCGATAGCTGTCTTCATACTCTGCATAGCGGATAAGTTCGGGAAGCTCGGAAAAAAGTACACCGAAAGGAGGTACCTGAGAATGATGACCGAGCATATAAGGGGCAGGATCATCGCCGTCAGGGTCTTCGACGGCTGGATACTCAGGGAGGATCCAAAGACAATAGGGGAAGCAGAGAACTGGATAAAGCGGGTTCTTGATGCCTTTAAATCGGGAGAGGAGCTTGGGATAGAACATCCGGAGGGTGAATGATGAGAAAACTGGAGACCAGAAAACGAATAATAAGCGTTGCCTTTGAGCTGTTCAGCGAGAAGTCCTACCATGACGTCTCTATGGAGGAGATAGCAAGAAAAGCCGGGATTTCAAAAGGGGGACTATTCTATCACTTTCCAAGCAAGTATAAGCTGGCAAGGGCGGTTCTGTTCATGCTCCTCGACGAATGGCTGGAGAACCTCAAGGGGCAGCTGGAAGGACTTTCAGGAGGAGAGAAGCTCAGAACCCTAATCGATGCGGCTTTCGAACTGGTAACGGTCAGCCCAAAGCTCTCACGCTTTTTCCTGGAGCTGTACGAGGAGAGCATCAAACTCAACATGACCGGCGAATGGGATGAGTTCTATGAAAGGTACATAGGCTCTGTCTCCAGCGTGCTCAGAGAAGCCGGTGTGAGGGAGCCGGAAAAGAAAGCACTCCTCTTGGGGGCGCTGGTTGACGGCCTCGCGCTGCATCACCTTCTCTCGGGCGGCAAACTGTTCAACGTCGATGAAATGAAGAAAGAAGTTTTGAGAATTATGGAGGGGTGAGCATGGAGAAATCTCTGGATGAGCTCCTTTCCCTGAGAGGAAGGCGGGCACTTATTACCGGTGCGGCTTCTGGAATAGGCCGCGCCACCGCCATAAGGTTTGCCGAGGCAGGGGCAGACCTCGAGCTTGTGGATATAGATGAGTTTGGTCTGGAGGAGATCAAAGCGCTCGCCGAGGAGTTTGGGGTGGAAGTGAACCTCCACCGCGTCGACCTCTCTCGGAAGGTGGAGATAGATGCCCTCTGGGAGGGCCTGAGGGACAGGGAGCCTACTGTGCTGGTCAACAACGCCGGCGTTTACTGGTTCAGGGACTTTATGGAGGTCGATGAGGAGTTCTATGGTAAACTCATGGCGATAAACCTCCACTCCGTTTTCTGGATGTGCCAGCATTTTGTGAGGCTGAGAAAGGACAGAGGAGGCGCTATCATCAACGTGAGCTCGATAGAAGCTTTTCTACCCTTTGCCAAAGGCCTTGCCCACTACGATGCCGCAAAGCTCGGAGTCGTTGCCCTCACGAGGGCGATAGCGAGGGAATACGGAAAGAGAATCAGGGCCAATGTGGTAGTTCCGGGAGGGATAGAGACGGAAGGCGTGAGAAGGCTCAAGAAGGAGGCAATAATGAAGTTCGACATGGAAAAGATAGGAATATCCTTCAACTTCAACGCGCGCCTCCCGATGGGCCGCTTTGGGGAGCCCGATGAGGTTGCGAGGGTCATCCTTTTCCTTGCCAGCGACATGGCGAGCTACGTTAATGGTGCCGTTATCCCTGTGGATGGAGGTTTTCTCTCAACGTAGTTCAAAGGGCACCTTGGCATCTTCTCCTTTTTCGATTTTGTGGAGCTCTTTTCTGTAGGCTTCCAGTGGTTTATCCTCTCTTTTAAGGAAGCGTGCAAAAGTTAAAGGCTCCGTCTCAAGCTCCTCGAAGAACTTCGGATACCTCTTATCCCTTATCAGGTGGTGGTCGAGGATTATCTCGGCACCGGTCTCCCTTATGATCCTGTTCAGATTACCCAGCCCTTCCTTCCACGCATTTCTGACCCGGTAGCCTTCGAGATATGTGGGGGGCCCGTCGCCTATTATAAGATCAGGGACCTGCTTGATTATCCACTCGGTCGAGGCTTTATTGAGAAACTGGGTGTCGCTCGCGTGAATCAGCCTTCTGGTGCCGTCGTCAACCATAACCATGAGGACGAAGCCGAGCCTTGAGCCCTCGCTCCCGTGAGGAACCGCGGGGGAGAATTCCATTATGACGTCGCCGAAGTCAAAGAACCTTCCGTCCGCGTATTCTATGCCCTCTGCAATAGGCCCCGCATTTTTCAGGAAGGCCCACGCCCTCTTCCGCTGGCTGAAGTTTATGTTCTCCTTCGGGTGCTTGATGAGGAGGAGTTTTCCGGTGTAGATTTCCCTTGCATACTCTTCGCTTGAGCTCTCATAAATCCCCTTAAAGAAGGGCGTGTGGTGGTCGTAGTGGTAGTGGGAAATCGTTACTATGTCTGCTTTTCTGGCGTAACTTTGAATCCTCAGCCTCGCCTCATCCAGCGCCTCAAGTTCCGCCTTGGCGGGAGGAAGACCGTAGCGCTTCGGTCCAAGAGCCGCACCGGGGTCTATTAAAACGCCCCTTTTTCCGGTTTCAACATAGACCGCGAGGCTCCTAACGCCGAGGCTTTCTGATGCGATGGGAATTATCCTCATGGTCTCCAGTACGTGCCCGGCCTTAAAATTTTAGCCCTCCATGATGAGCCGCCACAGGGGATTTGCCCACACAGTCAGCCACCAAACCCTGAGCTCCTCTCTCTTTTTCCGGTAATCAGGATGGAACTGACTCACGATGCTCCAGAAGGCTTTGCTGTGGCTCAGCTCGATCAGGTGGGCAAGCTCGTGGACGACGAGGTAGTCGATAAGGTCGACCGGCAGCGAAACCGCCATAAGATTGAAGCTTAAGTTGCCCCTGGAGGAACAGCTGCCCCATCTGCTCCTGTTTTTTCTTATAAAAACTCTGCTGGGGGTTTGGCCGATGAGGGGGGAGTAACTGCCGATTAGTTTCAGGAGCTCCTTTTTCAGAAGGGTTCTGAGAAACCGCTCAAGCAGGGGTAAATTCCGGTAGCAAATCCTGTTTTTACATATCCCTGTCTCATCTCCCCTCTCAACCTCATAAAAGCTCCCAAACAGGGGAAATTTCTCAAATGCCTCCTGAGGAATCTCATCGAAAAGTGCAAGTTTTCTCAAAATCCAGTTCTCCTTTTCCCTGATGACTTCCTCCACATCATCAGTGGGCGAAATAATTCTCAAATAACCCTCCGGCATCACATAAATCCTCAGGTATTTCACGCGCCACCTGATAACCTCATAGCTGATCTCCCTGCCATTTAGATTTATGCTTCTCATCGAACTCTCTCTGGAAGAGAGGGTAGAAAAATTTTCCCATAACCCTTTTAAGAAGAGGGTTTTAGTAGTAACCGAGAACCGATGATGAGTGTCATCCCTGCGGAGTGATGAAGACGTTTTATCCCCAGCTGAGGTGGTTCCATGTTTGGATCGGGATTTGGACTTTTTAGAAGAAAGAAGGAAAAAAAAGGCCCCCTTGTCTATCTCAGCGAGCCCACAATAATCTATCACACCCAGACCGAAAAAGCGATTCTGGAGATAATCGAGGAGAAATTGGGGTCAACCAACGTTATCCTCCCCTCCAAATACGGCCTCAAGGGCACCAGCCACATGATAAAGGATGCGGAAATTTTTGTTGCCGTCGCAATAATCGGTAAATTCACCTCCCTCGTCGTCGAAGAGGTTAGAATTGCCAGGGAGCTTAACAAGAAGATATATACCCTTATTGTGGCGAGGAGGGGAAATGAGGTTGAGTATCTCTTCCAGGAGGGCATACCCGGCGACATCGAATGGCTTTCTCCTGAGGAGACCGAGAGGCTGTATGAGGATTTCAGGGGAGAGGATTTTTCAGGCTTCATGAAGTTTTTCATAGGAGACAGAAGGAGGTCGTGGTGATGGCGAGGTTCATGGTTCCAAAGTCCCATCCGAGATACTGGAGCCTCTACTACAGGCACAGGCTTGAGGAGGCGCTTGAGAATGGAATTCTGGCAAAGGCGGGAATGATCGCCCACGGCAGGGGAGAGGCGTTCGACTATCTAATAGGCGAGAAGACGATTCCCCCCGCTGAGGAAGCCATGAAGGCTGCGGTGGCAAAATTTCTTCTGGCGGAACATCCCGTGGTGTCCGTGAACGGCAACGTTGCCGCCCTCGTGCCAAAGGAGACGATTGAGCTGGCAAAGGCCTTAAACGCCGGGCTTGAGATAAACCTCTTCTACCGCAGCGAGGGGAGGGTCAGGGCGATAGCGGCAGAACTGAGAAAATACGACCCGGATGTGGAGCTGCTCGGCATAAATCCGACAAAGAGAATTCCTAACCTTGAGAGCGAGAGGGGAAAGGTTGATGAAAAGGGGATATGGAAGGCGGATGCTGTTCTCGTTCCCCTTGAGGATGGCGACAGGACAGAGGCTCTGGTGGCCATGGGGAAGTTCGTTGTTACCGTCGACCTCAACCCCCTGTCAAGAAGCGCCAGAATGGCGGATATCACAATCGTCGACAATATTGTGAGGGCATATCCCCGGATGATAAAGCTCGCACGGGATATGAAAAAACTTCCAAAGGAGGAGCTTGAGAGGATTGTCAGGAATTATGACAACGGGAGGACTTTGAATGCCGTGCTGCTCCACATAAGGGACAGACTAACGGAGCTCGCTGAAGGGGGAATCTGGAGGAGGAAGGAACTCTGAACGTAGGGTTAAAGCTCTTTATCCTTCTTTTCAACGAGCCTTCTCAGACTGTTTATCAGATCATTCTCGTTCTCCACATGGGAGATCACAAGGGGTACCCTTTCCCTCTCCGCAAGCTTCACAGCCAGCTGATCAAGGTTTTTAACCCCGTGGAGGACAACCACGGCGGGCTTAAGTCCCTGAACCCTTATCGCAATCATCGGGCTTCTGCCTGTGGTGACCTTTGTGAAAACGAGCGCCCTCTCCGTTGTCCAGCCGTAGAGCTTGAGAAACTCCTCGGCGCTCATCTCAAGAATCGCCTGAATGCTGTCTATGACAGTGTAGCCATAAATCCTGCGCTCAATAAGATCAATGTTTGCCACAACCTCACCCCTGACGGCATCAACGATGTCCTTAACCGTTGCCGGCAGGGCGAATTCCCTTATGTCAAGGATTGCGCTCGTAGGAAACTCGCTCCCGATGGTCTTGCTGAAAGCCCTGATGACATTGCCGCCGCGCCTCTCATCTATCTCAAGGAGTGCCTCGACGAACTTCCTGATTGTAGATGCGCCGGGGCTCTTCCTCCTGCCGCCCTCATAGTCGCTTATAACGGATGAGGAAACTCCGAGGAATTCTGCCAGCTCTGTCTGGCTTATCCCGAATATCTCCCTCCATTTGCGCATGGTTTTCCCGGGATCAGCAGAGAGGGTTATCTCACCGGCTATTCTCTTGGCCAGAGCTTCCTTTTCTTTCTCCAACATGGTAGGGAGTTTTTCGTCCATTGTTATAAACCTTTCGGCAATTGCCTAATCCGGAATGCATCTCGGGATTTTGCTTTTCTTCTGATGTCCTGCGGGCGTCTTTTTATGGCTAAACCCATCTAAAAAGTCCTTAAAGGAGTTTTTACCTTAAAGGGTTAAATTTCGAGATTAGACATCCTTGAGGAACCGGCATTCTGGGAAGAAGCTATCATTTTCCACCTGCGCTGAAGCTTTTGGAAAAAGCTTCGCCAAAGGTTTGTAGCTCTCCATCAAAGGGAATTTATGTGAAATGGTTTTGCACTTCAAGTGTTCGTTTTCCAAACGAGAACACTTTAAAAGAATCCTTGGGAAGGGTTTACTCTCCATTGACGCCTTTTAGGCGTCTATTTTAAAGTCAAACCAAACTAAAATGGGGTAATCTCGTGTGTTCTCAACATTCAAACACACATTAAAGAGAAACCACTCAAGGACTTGGCTTCGAGAAGGAACTACCAACTTTGATGAAACTTTTGCTCGGCAAAAGTTTCTATGGTGGGCCCGCGGGGCTTCGAACCCCGGACCTCCCGCTTATCAGGCGGGCGCTCTGACCAGGCTGAGCCACGGGCCCATGGTGCCCCGGCCGGGATTTGAACCCGGGTCGCGGGATCGAGAGTCCCGCATGATTGACCGGGCTACACCACCGGGGCGTGTCCAATACCATAAGGCTGGAGTTGATTTAAAAAGTTTTCGGCCTGCATTGGAATAACTGCGGTTTGTTGAGGCTTCCCTGCTTTCAGGGTATGGGAAGGTATCCGTGGAGTTAACTAGGGACTTATGAAGGAAAAGGGCTGGGTGGTCAGCATTTCCATGGACGTTTTGGGTATGTTTGAATACTGTATATGCTTCTAGGAATCGGAGGCTGGCGTAGCGTTTTTAATCAACGATTTGCCCCGGAAGTGGTCTAATATTCTGAAAACGGGGGATTAGACGCTGAAAGGAGGGTGATATTTTTTCCTTCAAACCTCGCCCTTCAGGGCTGGAGAAGAGGTCAGATGTTGGCGTAACCAGGGTCGAAAGAAGGTCTATTTATTGAATGAGAAAAACATCCATTTCCAATATTTTAAGGATGGCCTAAAACGTATTCGTGGTCATGAGAACAAAAAAAGCTTTTATATTGCTTTGTTGTTCTCATGACTGAAAAGAGGCGATTATATGCCGATAGATTTAGGCCGTTTAAAGGCTAATATTCGGGAGTACATAGATATGGGGGAGTTAGCTTATAAACAGGGGAAATATAACGCTTCCCTAATGCTTTATTTCAAAGCTTTAGTTGGAATTTGTGATTACATCATTAAGAGAGATTTGAACAAAGAGCCGAAGAACCATACTCATAGATTCAGGATTTTAAGGCAACATTATCCGGATTTGTATAGGGTGGTTGATAAGTTCTTATAACTTCTACCGGGACACTTACCAGGAGAGGGTTAGAAAAAGAGAAGTGGAGGAGTTGAGGAATGCCGTTCTCAGGCTTACCGATAGAATTAGATAAGCTTATGGAAGTAGCTAAAAAATTCAAGAAAAAGTATAGGAAAGTCTTTGATATTGTCCTCTATGGATCCTCCGTAAAGGGAAAAGAGAAGCCTAATGATTATGATTTTATGCTCCTTTTGAGGGGAGCAAGGGAGGGGGAAAGATTTGATTTAGCTTTTGAATTCAAAGAAAAACTCTTAGACTTGGGCTTTCCTCACGAAAAGTTAGACGTCAAGGCCATCAACCTGGAGAGTCTTTGGGATCCAAACTATCTGGCTACCCCTGGAATTATCATAGAAGGTTTTTCACTCACCAAGGGAAAACCAATCCACGAACTAATGAACGGTGAAGGATATAGTCTGTTTAATATAAATCTGCACGGATTAGATAAGAACCAGAGAAAGAAGTTTAATTATGCCCTTAAGGGGAGGAATGGGGATGGTGGGGTTCTCAAGGAGATTAATGGAAAATACTTGGGGCCCTGGGTGGTTTTAATACCTATAGAGAGTACCTATAAATTTAAAGAGTTTTTGGACTTTTGGGGAGTGGAGTTTGAAAGTTATCTGATGTTTGGTATTAAAGCTTAACCTGCTGTTCTTTTTAACCATTAAGGGTCAGAGAAAGTTTTAATAGGAGGTTGGCTATTCTTCAGCTTGACATTTTTCTTTTGCAGGCCTCGTTCTTTGGGCAGGGGTACGGTGTTTGGTAATCCAGCTCTCAACACGGAAAGCGACACTCGTTTAAAGCTTAAAATCAACACCATTCATTGAGATGAAGCGTTCGGTAACGGTTAAACTCCAGCCTTCAAGGGAGCAGGAGAAAATTCTCTTCGAGTTAGCCCAAGCCACGGCAGTAATCTGGAACAGGCTGAACTATGAAAGGCTAAAACAATTCAAGGACTTCGGCAAAGTTGACTTCTCAACAACAGAAAAAGAAGCTTACCACCTTTTCAAAAACTGGGCTGGTGGCTCGACAGTTCAACAATTAGCCAGAAAGAACGCTGAGGCGTGGTGGAGCTTCTTCTCCCTCATCAAAAAGAGAAAGAACGGAGAACTGCCCGAATGGTTCAAGCCAAAACCACCCAAATTCGTTAGAGAAAAGAAGGGTAGAAAACTCTTTGTTATTCCCCTTAGAAACGACCAGTATAAAATTATGGGAAACGTTATCGAGTTGAGAAGACTCGGAAAATTCGGCAGGCTTAGAATCCAGTTCAAGGGGAGAATACACTTGAAAGGCAAGCAAGGCAGGTTGGAAATCACTTATGATGATGCTAAGCGGAAATGGTATGCCCATATCAGCTTCACGGTTGAGGAAAAACTTGAATGCCAAGAGTGGGTTGCACTCCCGAGAACCCCAAAAGGAAACCTTTCGGCGGGAATAGACTTGGGGAGTGAACAACTTAATGGCTATCTACGTTGAAAACGGGGAAAGCTTCCTCGTGAATGGGAGGCCGTTAAAGAGCATTGATTTTTACTGGCGGAGGAAGATTGCCGATTACCAGTCTAAACTCAATAAATCGGGAGCCAAAACGAGCAGGAAACTCAGGAGAATGCATAAGAAGGCTAAACTTCAGGCAAAGCATTACATCAATACTGCCGTGAGGCAGACTGTTAGGAGGCTTTACGAGCTTGGAGTTTCTAAAATCGTGGTTGGTTATCCGAAAGGCATAGCCAGAAACTCAGACAAAGGCAGAACGCAGAACTTCATTTTATCCCATGTCTGGCGGTTTAATTACGTTATTAAACGCCTCAAGGAAGTGGCTGAGGAGTATGGTATTCTGGTTGAGGTTGTTGATGAGGCTTTCACGTCTAAGCTTTGCCCTCTCTGCGGCCAGCGGCAT
>JALSON010000278.1 GCA_026986455.1 Thermococcaceae archaeon
AAGGAAGAGACTGCACAGGCCCTCAGATGGGCTGCCATAGCAGAACTTGATGCCATAAACTTCTACGAGCAGTTTGCGATGCTGGTGGAAGATGAGAGAATAAAGAACGTCTTTCTGGATATTGCCAGGGAAGAGAAAGCCCATGTTGGCGAGTTCCTTGCCCTGTTGCTGAACATTGACCCGGAACAGGTTAGCGAGCTCAGGGATGGTTTTGAAGAGGTTGAGGAGATGACAGGAATAAAGACAGAACTTCCGGCGGGAGATGGAGCTGACGAAAAGCCGGACTACATGAACGTGCTCCGGGAAGCCCTATTAGGAGCCGTTGAAAACGGGCGGGTGCTCCTTAAAGCCCTGCCGCGCACAAAAATGAAGGGTGCCCAGTCGTACAGGGTCGACGTCATAGAACACAAAGACGGCATCAGGGTTGTGAAACAGGATTACAGACCGATACCTCTCCTATCTAAGAAGTTTTATATTGGGCTGAGGGAACTGGACGACGGCTCCTTTGACCCCGCCATTGCCGTGAAGGCTGGAGAGCTTCTGGTTAAGGATGAAGAGAGCCTGATAATAAGGGAGCTTATATCCTCCGACGTGAAGAAGGCGTCGCTTGGAGGATGGGAGAACACGGAGGAGGCCCTTAACGACCTTATGAATGCCGTTCAGATGGTCGGAGAGGCATCATCGGGCCCGTTCGCCCTGATACTGAATCCCACGAGGTATGCAAAGCTTCTCCGCGTTCATGAAAAGGGCGGAAAAATGCTTGTGGAGGTTCTAAAACAGGTCTTCAGAGCAGGAATATTCGTGACCCCCAACATAGGGGAGAACGAAGTGGTGGTCTTTGCAAACACGCCCGCAGTCCTCGATGTGGTTATAGGACAGGACGTTGACCTAAAGGAGCTCGGTCCAGAGGGAGATGTTGTTGCATTCCTGGCCACGGAGGCGCTGGCTCTGCGGGTTAAGGATCCCGGTGCGGTTGTGGTTCTTAAGTAATTTCTTCTGCTATTTAATTAATTTGAACACTCGAAAATAATGATATCGAAAATAATTTAATGGGGAGGTATTGAAGATTTTAATGGGGGGCTATCAATGCCGTTCATATTTCGTTCGGATGTTAAGATTCATTTTCATGAAGCAGGAGAGGGCACTGCACTTATGTTTTTACACGGTTCTCCCGGTCAGATTAGTAACTGGAAGTACATACTCCCCTACTTCAAGAAAAATTATCGAGTTATTGCAGTGGATTTAAGGGGGTATGGGAAGTCAGATAAGCCGGATTTTGTCTCCATTAGTGATTATATTGGGGATATTGATACGATAAGAGAGGAACTTGGGATTAATGAAATGATCCTGATAGGGCATAGCTTTGGAACCCTACTCTCTCTCGAATATGCAGTCCGTCGTAAAGTTAAGGCCATGATTCTTATAAGTCCGGTTACCCATCTGGAAAAGCAGCTTATGGACTGGATAATAGAATATTTCCCTCCTATATTTTGGAAACCTCTCCTTTTTAGCAATAATTCACTGATGAGAAGGCTATATCGAAAGATGTTCTTCAGTCCTGCCACTCCAGATAAAGTATTCTACAGGTTTATGGTGGACAACATGGAATATATAGAATCTCTTCCTCCGCAGAGTTTCAGATATTTAATTTCACTTGTGGGGTATGATGCAAAGGCATCAGCAGAAAAAATTAAAGCACCAACTCTCATAATTGTGGGAGAAGACGATATAATCACGTCTCCAGAAGATGCTAGAATACTCCATCAATGGATTAAAGGGTCAAAGCTTGCTGTTATCCCTGATGCAGGTCATATGATACTTTATGAAAAGCCTGAAGAGATTTGTGACATAATTGAGGATTTTCTGGAGAATTTGAAGTTCGATAAATAACTCTTCCACTATTTTTTGAATAAACATAAGAGCGTTAGGGTGTCCAAAAGTTGGGGTTGTTTTGTAAGTGTCATGCCTGAAGTGTTTGCATCGTCCGAGTGCATCTTTCGAAGACTTTACTCTTCCATCGTACAAACATAACAAGCTTAGACACACGTGTTCGTGATTTTCCCTAAGCTCCAACTGACCTCATACCCTTTTGAGAGAGAGG
>JALSON010000279.1 GCA_026986455.1 Thermococcaceae archaeon
TCAAAAACAATCAACTATACCTCAAAACCAAAAACAAAACCCTAAAACTCAAAATAACCACAAAGAGACTCATAAACCTGAAACTATTGGCAGGGTTGGAGGTCATGAACAGGAAAATTTAATAATCCCTTCTTCCTTTCATCCCCTGATAAAAATGCAGGTTTATCATCTCTACTCCGGCGGAAAGGACTCAAGTTTAAGCGCATGGATTTTAACCCGGCTGGGCTATGATGTGAAGCTCATCACCGTAAGCTTCGGACTCCTTGACAGCTGGAAATACGCCCGGGACACCGCTGAAAAGCTCGGCTTTGAGCATCAGGTCCTCCACCTGCCGGGGGAAATCCTCGAAAAGGCTGCCGAGATGTGCATCAGGGATAAACACCCGAACAACGCCATCCAGTTCATCCATGAAAAAGCTCTTGAGGAAGTTGCAAAAATTGCCCCCCGGGTTAGTGACGGCACGAGAAGGGACGACAGGGTTCCTTTCCTTGATCTTTCAAAGGCCCGCTCCCTTGAGGACAGATTCGGGGTTCAGTACATACGTCCCCTGCTGGGCCTGGGATACAAAACGGTCAGGGAGCTGACAGAAAGGCTTTTTGTGATGGAGATCAAAGAAAGCGAGAGGCTTGAAAAGAGCGACTATGAGGTTGAGCTGAGGCATCTGCTCAGGGAGATGGGGGTTGACCCGCTGGAGATATTTCCGAGAAGGCACTATCAGTCGCGGGTAGCAGGATGGAGATAATTTATTGGGGTGATGTTTTCAAGGCCTGCCAACATGCGGCTTCTGGGAGAAAGACGTTTAAACCTTTCTTCCCGATTTCCCCTGAGGGATGTCGATGAAAATCATTGCTGTATCACGTGGAGGACTTTTTTCAGGGCGGGTTAAAAATCTGGTTGAAACCATGCTCGAAAGGGCTGAGTTTCTTGAGAACACCGTTCTTCTCGGGGACAGCATAAAAGCCGAATACGGAAAGTTCACTGCTGTGAGCAGCGTCCTTCTTGGGCCGAGAATGGGCAGAGGGCAGAGCGGATATACCTCCGGCTGGCTCTTCAACACATTCCGGAGGTTCATTCCTGAGAGGGAGGTGGTATCCTCGGAGCTTCCCATGACACCGGCTGAATACCGGATGGAAATAGACATGCCCGGTTCAGGAAAGCTTGAGCTCCCGGGATACCGGCTTCATAATGGGGTGCTGCTGCTTTACATTACGCCGAGCTACAGGTTCGTATTTTCCAGAGATGTCCTCACCGCCGGAGGACTGGAGGATTATGCCCAGCTGTCCATCACTCCTCTGGAGGCAGGATTCAGGGGGAGGCTGGATATCCAGCTGAGCCGGGCGGAATATGCAGAGGTTGGTCTGAGAGGTGAGAGGGTCGAAGACCAGATTTTTATAGGGGATAAATCCGGGGAATTCACCTACGAATTCCTGAAAGAACCCCTCCTCATAATCTCCCATGAAAGGCTTCTCGACCCTCCCAAGCTCCAGAAGGCCCTCAACCTGGTCTCCATCCTGAGCGGCCACGGGAAGTTCGAACTCTTTATGAGGATAGGGAAGTCAGAGGAAAATATGGAGCTCTCGGTTGAGTTAGATGGAGAATAGAAAGGGAAATCAGAGCCCGCTGAGCTTCCTGACTATGGGGTCTTTGGCTTCTTCAGGCTTTATTTCCTCAACGCCCTCAATCCAGATTTTGTTCCTCTTTACCCTGTGCTTGCTGCCTATCTCCGAATAGACGCGCTCAAGTACGTCCTCCTTTTTGACTGCTCTGTACTCTTTCCTGAACTCTTCCCTCTTTCCGTTCCTCTCAAAAACTCCCTTAACGCGATAAACCTTAACCTCCATCGCTATCACCCCTTCATCCCAAAAATCCAAGTGCCTCTTCAATCTTAACGATTTCAGGCCCCGTTGTCAGACTCCCGACAACAACACCGTTTGAGTTGGCCAGCATGCATGAGCCAACGAAAGGAACACCCTGATTGGCTGTCCCGACATAAAACTCAACCTTAAACAGATCCTCAAGCCATTCGAGCTCCTCATCAGTGGCTTCTGGATGTACCAGGCCGCCCCTGTTTGTAACAACGCCCGTGCTTCCAACGGCGTG
>JALSON010000280.1 GCA_026986455.1 Thermococcaceae archaeon
GAGCGAGGGCTCCAGCGAGTTAACCTCTCGCCATTGGCAGTTCGGTTTGCGGGCCCATCACTTACTCCCGCCACCGGTTTCAGTTCAGCCCGCAGGCCCGGTCTCGGGCCCATTACCCCTACGCGGGGTTATTGTTCAAAGGCCACTCGTGGGTTTCAAACTACTCAACGGCAGTCTTGAGAGTATGCCTACCGACGTCAAACCTTCCAATGCCGGAGGATAACTCTCCGAACTGGACAGGTACAATCTCACCGGCTGACTATATGCTTTAGCGTTTAAGCAGAGCCCTAACTCCCTGAGAAAAGCTTATAAACGAACCCCCCAAAGAGGCGTTAGGGTTAAGCTCATAACGAGGTGAGAGAGATGAGTATATGGCAGGGAAGATCACTTAAAAAGCCTTCAGGTGGAAGGATCATCCTCGCAAGGAAAAAGAGGAAGAGGGAGCTCGGAAGGGAGCCGGCTTTCACAAGGGTTGCCGAGGAAAATGAAAAGAAGAAGTTCATCAGGACATACGGTGGAAACAGGAAGGTGCGTCTGGTTGAGGCGCTCTACGCCAACGTTTTCGAGAACGGCAAGGGCAGAAAGGTTAGGATACTAAACGTTATCGAGAATCCGGCTAACAGGCAGTACGTCAGAAGGAACATAATCACAAAGGGTGCCATCATCGAGACCGAGGCTGGCAGGGCGATAGTTACATCAAGGCCCGGACAGCACGGCGTTGTTAATGCCGTTCTCATAAAGGAAGAGAATGCCTGACTTTTCTTTCACTTTTAAATCCTACCGTTAAGTACCGTTAACCCTAAAACTTTACGCTACCGTTAACTTCTCCGCGTTTACGGTCTTAACGATAAGAAAAGGAGCATCAGAATTCAAGCTCTTCCCGGTACTTTCTCAGCTCCTTCTCCATTATCCTCTTCGCCTGCTCCTCGACCATGGGCTTTACGAGCTCTATTACCTTCGCCTTCAGCCTGTCCAGCCCGTAACCATTCAGTGCTGAAATCCGGAATGGTTCGAGCCCCTTGGAGCGAACGAGTTCCTCAACTTGTTTGATCTTCTCCTCCTCTGCAATGTCCACCTTGTTGAGAACGACTATGAACGGGAACTCGCCGAACTCGGCATAAATTTCCTCAAAGAGGTGCATCTGTTCCTCTATAGGGTATCCGCAGTGTTCGCTTGGGTCAAAAATGTAGATGATGACCTTTCCGAGGTGCTTCAAAGCTAAAATCGCCTGCCTCTCGACCTCGTTCCTCTCGCTCAGCGGCCTGTCAAGCAAACCGGGCGTGTCTATGACCTGATACCTGAGGTAGTGCTCCTCAAACTGGCCGACGTTTATGCCCTTGGTGGTGAATGGGTAGCTCGCGACTTCGGGTTTTGCATTCGTCAGGGCTCTGAGCAGCGTTGATTTGCCAACATTGGGGTGGCCGGCTATGACAATCGTCGGAAGCTCAAGCTCAATGACCGGCAGCTCCTTGAGCACATTCCTCGCCTGATTGAGATATTCCAAGTTATCCGCAATGTCCTTGATGATGCTGGCAGCCCTGCCGTAGAACTGCCTCCTGAGCCGGGCAATCTCATCGGGGTCTTTTGAGTACCTTATCTTCTCCGCATACCTCTGCTCAAGGGTTCGTATGGTCTTCACGGCCCAGTTTACGGACGCTAAGGCTCTGTGAAACTGATCCCTGTCGACCAGCGTATCCACCAGCTCCTTATAAAAGTCCGGCAGAGTTGAAACGCCCGGTGTCCTATCTAAAATCTTTTTCAGGCTGTCCCTGAGGATGTTTGAGACTGTTCTTACCCTCAACTCCTCTCTCTGTCGTGCCTTACTCACCCTGCCACCTCTTGGCGTAAAGGCCGAAGCAGCTTTCTCGGCCCTCCTGAAGGCCTTATCGATGAGTTCATCCGCGGTAAGAACCGTCGGCATCTTTTCAAATGGATTTTTCATGCTCTCACCTCTCCTTTCTCTCGCATTAGCTTCCTTTGCACCTTGGTTTTTAAAGCCTTCTCCACTGAAGTTGTGTCTTCCGGCGGCTGTGAGCTTTCAAGCCCATCCCGGAACATAACCTGAAATTGATGCTCCTCAATAATACCAAAATAAC
>JALSON010000281.1 GCA_026986455.1 Thermococcaceae archaeon
GGTGGTGGAAATTAAAACTTTAGATGAGCAGGCAATTGAAGACCTTGCGCTGGGTGCAACCGTCCTCGGAACGGGAGGGGGCGGAGATCCCTATATAGGGAAGTTGATGGCTCTCTCTGCATTGAAGGAAGGCTATGAAATAACCCTCCTTGATCCCAGGGAGATCCCTGATGATGCACTTGTGATACCTTCAGCCGGTATGGGAGCACCAACCGTTATAGTTGAGAAGATTCCCCGGGGAACGGAGGTCATGAATGCATTTAAGGTTCTCAGCGATTACCTCGGTCGTGAGGTCTATGCCACTCTTCCCATAGAAGCAGGGGGCCTTAACTCCACAATTCCTCTGGCTGTGGGTGCCAGAACAGGGATCCCGGTTGTGGATGCCGATGGAATGGGCAGGGCATTCCCGGAGCTTCAGATGACGACGTTTCATCTCTACGGCGTGCCGGCGACTCCGATGGCCCTTGCCGATGAGAGAGATAATGTTGTTCTTCTCAGAGCTGCCAACAACTACTGGGCTGAGTGGCTGGCAAGAACCATCACCATAAAATTTGGGGGAACGGCGTGGATCGCACTTTATGCAATGACCGGAAAACAGCTGAAGGAAGCTGCCATTCCAGGGACGTTAACATTGGCTCAGAAGCTTGGAGAGGCGATACGGGAGAGCAAGGAAACAAAAGAGGATCCTGTTGATGCCATTTTAGATGTTTCTGGTGGATTCAGGATATTTGAAGGAAAGATAATTGATGTTTCAAGGAGAACCACAGGGGGATTTGCCAGAGGTGAGGCAGTTTTTGAGGGTCTGGATGAATACAAGGGGCACACATTGAAGATACAGTTCCAGAATGAAAACCTCGTTGCAATACTGGACGGCAGGATAGTTGCCAGTGTTCCTGACCTGATAACCGTTCTTGACCTGACGACGGGCAGGCCAATCACCACCGAGAGCCTCAGGTACGGATACAGGGGCGTTGTGATTGGGATACCCTGCAGCGAAAAGTGGAGAACTGCCAAGGGACTGGAAGTCGCTGGACCGAGATATTTCGGCTATGATATCGATTACATCCCCATTGAAAAGCGCATGGAGGGAGGCAAATGACACTTAGACTGGGTATAGACGTTGGAGGAACAAACACCGATGCGGTCATACTCGATGAAAACAACGAGGTTCTGGCAAAGGCAAAGTCTCCGACAACTCCCGATGTTATGACAGGTATTTTAAACTCCCTGGAAAAAGTTCTGGGTGAAAGCGGAGTCGACCCGGGCGAGATTAAGTATGCAATGCTCGGAACAACCCATGCCACCAACGCCATAGTTGAGAGAAGGAACCTTGCAAACATTGCCATTATCAGAATAGGAAAGCCCGCAACTCTGGCAATTGCTCCTCTGACGGGATGGCCTGAAGACCTCAGGAAAAAGCTCGGGAGGCATGTATTCATTGTTCAGGGAGGCCATGAGTACGATGGAAGGGAGATTGCTCCCCTTGATGAGGAAGAGCTGGTGAAAATTGCGGGGGATCTAAGGGACAGAAACATAGAAGCAATTGCCATCTCCTCGGTATTCTCTCCTGTCAATTCAGAACATGAGGAGAGGGCCGCGGAGATACTGAGAGAAGCCCTTGGGGATTCTGTGGCGATAACGTTATCCCATGAAATCGGCAGTATCGGGCTGCTGGAAAGAGAAAATGCTGCTATACTGAACGCTGCGGTTACAAAGGTAATGAAAAACGCAGTTCGCGGCTTTGAGAACGCCCTGGAAGAGAAAGGAGTGCATGCAAAGTTATACATAACCCAGAACGATGGAACCCTCATGTCGGCGGATTATGCTGTGAAGTATCCGGTTTTAACAATCGCCTCCGGGCCGACTAACAGCTTAAGGGGAGCGGCTTTTCTCTCAAACGAAAAGAACGCTGTTGTAGTTGATGTTGGAGGGACAACATCGGATATCGGTATTTTGGTCAATGGATTTCCCAGGGAATCTGCGGTGGCTGTTGAGATAGGGGGGGTGAGAACGAACTTCAGAATGCCCGATTTGATATCCATAGGTCTCGGGGGAGGCAGCATTGTCAGGGTTGAAGGAGAGGAGGTGAAGGTTGG
>JALSON010000282.1 GCA_026986455.1 Thermococcaceae archaeon
ATAAGGAAAAGTCCTTGGAATCGAGACGAGCTTGTATTCAAGATAAACTTCCTTCAAATTACCTTTTTTGTCCTTAACTGGAACAAAGCGATACGGGAGGTTTTCAATTAAGCATCCTTCGTAAACTCCATCCAAAATGCTGTGAACTTCGTTGCTTTGAGTTTTTCCAACTTTAATTGGCTCAAAAACTTCCAAATCCACTAGACCATCTGAAGCCCCAAGGTAGAGAGGTCTTCTTGGACTGTTTAGTGCTTTGTATATTCCTTTTATCTTGTTTTCTTCTCCAACCAAATATATCCAGTAACTTGGTCTTACAAGAAATTCTCTGTGAACTGGAGAGGAGGGAAATGTTCTTAGGTACCGTGTTTCCTTATCCCTTTTGATAAACTTCAGAAACTTTGCCATTTCTTTGTTCTTCTGAGACTTTCCATCGGGTTTAATCCCTATTTTGAACCACTCTTGAATTTCGAAGCTGTCTCTCGGCAAACCCAAAGTGTTTGCGATTAGCCCTCTAATGGCGGTAAAAGGAGGCAAAAGATATGTTAAAGAAAGTGCTGTAGTCGTTGGCTTTCTAAAGCTTACAAAGTAAATTCCCTCAACTCTGAACTTTAAGCCAAGCATAGGGAGCACCTTAGAGCTTTGAGTTGTTGAGATAATTTATAGCCTCGTTTATTGCCATATCCGGGGTTTTTACTTCCAATTCCAGCGTCTTGAATGCTTCTTTGGCTTCTTCTTCGTTTTCAAGAATGCCTGGAAGAAGCCCCACGAAGATTGCTGGAGAGTACTGCCTCACTTCATCCATAATGGCTTTAAGCCTCTCAATGTCTAGCTTTCCGTTTTTAAATTCTATTGCCTTCTGCAGACGGTGGGAATATACATCCTGGAATGCTATTATGATAAAGTCGGGAGTGAAATCTGTCAGAAGGCGGGCCTGCTTGGAGTAGCCTGTTAGGAACCTTAGTGCATTCAGCACTTTGGCAATTCTCTTTTTACGCTCGTTCTCGTCAATGAAGTACTCTATCTTGATTTGCCGATCTTCAATTTTTTCCTCTCCTCCAACTCTCTGCACGTCAATGGCTATACCCGCCTTGTATATGTTGACTCCGAGCTCAACATTTACTATATCTCCCTCTGCTTTTTCAGTACCTCTATGTCTTCTGGTTAGGAAATCCAGAGTAGAGTTGTCATCAAACGACAAAAGTCCTATTGCTGGTGAAACTTTCACTGGGGAGACTCTTGTCTCGGCCCCTTTATCTTTTATGGCTTTCATAAACCCAAATAAATCGCAACCAATGCACTTCTGCGGTTTACCACAGGGTTCTCCTCTGTCATTCGGAACACACATAAACTCATTTCCGGATAAGTTTCGCCTGATAGCCTCTTTTATGTAATACCTCATCGCCTGTCCGGAGACATAGGGGTACTCAACTCCATTTTTCTTGAACTTCTTGATGTCTACTAAGTTGCTTTCGCCTTCACCGGAATTTAGGTTTGTGAGGTCGGTTTTGGAAAGCCATACAATCTCAATACCCTTCATTGCTTTTCACCCCCTTGTTTGAGTTTTTTAACGGCCAGGTACATAGAGGCATAAACAACTAAAAGGTCTCTAAGCTCCTTCCAGACAGTTTCATATTCCTTAACCAATACCACCAAGTCATCGAGTGCAGTTGGTTTTATCTCCCTGAGTTCTTCTTTGTCAAGGCCTGCCATTTTCCTTGAGATCTCCCTCAGGACACTCCAGAATTCTTGCAAGTTCCTTGTTCTGTCAAGTTTGTAGAGCAGAGAGGGATTTTCGAGGCTTAGTTTCGCTACAATGTTTCCAGTACTTTTAATCACGTCAAGCTTTTCTTTAGGTATCCCCAATCTTACCCACCTCCACAGATAGATGAGTTCTTCAAATACGAGCCTAGCTTCGAACGAAAGACTAACAAATCCCCCTTTTCTAGGGAGCAAGTTCCTCGAAAACTCTCTAAAATTATCTAAGAGGAAGGTTCTTGCCAAGGATTCCCTAAGCTCATTTGTAAAGTCCCAGTTTGCACGATATCCATTTTCAGTTTTAACGTTGAAGAACGTTCCTTTGAGCATCTGATACGGT
>JALSON010000283.1 GCA_026986455.1 Thermococcaceae archaeon
TTAGTCGCTTCCATGATTTTCCCTGTCAAAACAGTCGGAATAAAATTTAATGGAAAGGAGTGTTATTATCCCCTCTCTTCCACCCAAACGCTTGATGTTGACTATACGCATAGTGTTTCGCTCACCAAAGTTGTGGACGTATATCGAATCACAGACCAGGGTATATATGCCATTCAGGAGAAATGGCAGGAATTTCTTGCCGGGCAGCCCACCGATGTTCAATACCGCTCCGGGGATTTTTATGTCAAGGATATGAACATGTACCTCGGCAGATCGTGGGAATACTGGTTCATCCCTCTGAATAAGGCTACCCTGAAAATTAATGGCAGGACGGTATTTATTCAGCCCCCTGAGGAGGGTATTCTGCGGATCAATGTTGGAAGAACGCCTTTAATCCTGATGTTGATAAGGAGGTGTTAGAAATGGGAGAAAACCTTGAGAAAATAGAGGAACAGATAAAACTGGAAACCACGAGAACCCTATCTCCGAGGCTTGAGAATGCTGTCAAAGCTGCAGCCATCTTGATAGGTATCTTTGAGATACTGTTCATCTTCAACTTTAACTTCTCGGTATACTCCATGCTTGAGAAGATGGGAATAAAGCTTGAGTTCCTGAAGTTCGACTTCCAGGATCAGCAGGTAATGGCCTTTGTGCTGGGCATGATTTTTGTAATCGCATTCCTCAGATATCCCCTGCTAAAACGTGAGAAATATCTGAAAAAAGTCAATATCATCGACTATCTACTCATACTGCTCGGCCTTGCAGCCGCCTTCTATAAGTTCTGGAGATGGCCCACGTACATGGTTTACTACAACGTGAATCATATGGACGTCATATTCGGATTTCTGGCAATTCTCCTGGTTCTGGAAGCCACCCGGAGAACAATCGGATGGATTCTGCCGGCCATTGTCACGGTGTTCATCCTGTATGGAATTAGGGATGCCGGCTACAACTGGACGCGTATTGCTCAGTACCTCTACCTTGATCAGGGTATTTTCGGCATACCCTACTATGTCATGACGATATATGTGTTTGCATTTGTCTTCTTCGGAGCATTCCTGCTGAAGATTGGAGTCAGCGATTACATAACCGAGTTCATGATAACGGTCTTTGGAACACGGCCGGGGGGGCCGGCCAAGTCGGCTGTTATATCAAGTGGATTGATGGGAACTGTAAGCGGGAGTTCGGTTGCCAATGTTCTGACCACAGGCACATTCACAATCCCCCTGATGAAGAAAGCGGGGTATCCCAAAGAGATAGCAGGAGCTGTTGAGCCTGTCGCATCCACAGGTGGCCAGTTGATGCCTCCTGTTATGGGTGCAGCCGCATTCATCATGGCCCAGTTCCTTGGGGTTCCATACAACAAACTCATAATTGCCGCAGTACTGCCAGCGCTGATATATTATTCGGGAGTTTATCTCTTCATAGATCTCGAAACAAAACGCCTGGGCCTAAAAGGCATGCCAAGAGAGCACTTCAAGCCAATCAGATACTTCCTGCGGAAGCTCTACATTCTCCTGCCGATTCTGGTAATCACAGTGGCTCTCATATGGGGAATCGCACCGCATATAGCAGCCGTCTCGTCCCTTGGGGTGGCTATATGGGTGGCGTGGATTGCAAAGGAGGAGATTCCGGGGAATGAAAAACTCTATGTCGCGGTGATGCTCGCAACCACTCTTCTGATGTTCACAAGCAGAGAAAGCACGGTGGGCTCAATGACAATAGCAAAACCCGTGGGGCTGATAGTCCTTTTCCTTGGACTTCTGCTCATAATCCTTAAATTCACCACGGATATGGTTGAGTTCAACGAGAAATTTTACATAAGCATCCTTTTCATAATCCTCGTTGCCTGGGGGAAGCTGCTTTACATGAGAAAAGAGGAGATACTCCTGCTTACGGGAGTCTTCGGGATTATATTCTCACTTATAGTCGGTTACAGATCACAGACAGAAGGCGGCAGAAAAATGTACAGGGCAACCTATGAATCCATGATCGATGCAGGTAAAACAAGCACCACAGTTATGCTCGCAGCCGCAAGCGCCGGTTTGATCCAGGGAGTGCTCACAATGACAGGGCTTGTTACGAGTCTGG
>JALSON010000284.1 GCA_026986455.1 Thermococcaceae archaeon
GAAAGGCCATAAACTACGCCAAGATGAACATCATCGAGATCAAGCGCGGCTGCGGGAGCTGGGAGTGCCGCTGTAGAAGACCGCATTCAATACCGTTCGCAGTTGAGGGCAAGGAAGGCAGCGTCAAGGTAAGGCTCATGCCGGGGCCGAGAGGCCTTGGTCTGGTCATAGGTGACGTTGGCAAGAAGATACTTGCACTGGCGGGTGTCAAGGACGTGTGGTCGCAGACCCTCGGTGAAACCAGAACCACAGTCAACTTCGCCAAGGCGGTATTTGATGCCCTCTACAACACCAACAAAGTTGCCGTGCAGCCGGATATGGCTGAAAAATACGGCATCATCGTTGGGAGAGAGATGTCAGCCAACTTTGAGCTGGAGTGAGGTGAGCAAAGATGACAAAGGTAGCACTCATCAGGATTAGGGGAAGGGTCGGCGTGAAGAGGCCTGTTAGGGACACCCTTGCAATGCTCCGCCTTCACAAGGTCAACCACCTCGTCATAGTCGATGAAAACCCGACATACAGCGGAATGATTCACAGGGTCAAGGATTACATAACATGGGGCGAGATCAATGCGGAGACACTTGCAAGGCTCATAAGGAAGAGGGGCAGGCTAACCGGCAACAGAAAGGTTACAGAGGAATATGTGCAGGAGAAGCTCGGCATGGGGATTGAGGAGTTTGCCGAGAAGGTCATCAGTGGTGAGATGAAGCTCAGCGACCTGCCCGGCCTCAAGCCCGTGTTCAGGCTCCACCCCCCGAAGGGAGGGTTCAAGGGCAGCAAGAAAAGGACATTCAAGGAAGGCGGCGCCCTTGGTTACAGAGGCGAGGCAATAAACGAACTCATTGATAGGATGCTCTAAGATATGAGGTGAGAGGGATGATTAGGAGAAAGAGGAAGGTGAGAAAGCTCCGTGGAAGTCACACTCACGGATGGGGCTGTAAGAAGAAGCACCGCGGTGGCGGCCACAAAGGCGGAAGGGGAATGGCAGGGACAGGAAAGAGAAAGAACACCAAGTGGACATGGGTAATCAAGTATGCGCCTGATCACCTCGGCAAGAGGGGTTTCCACAGGCCGAAGGCTGTACAGTGGGTTCCCAGCACCATGAATCTCAGGGATATTGAGGAGAACCTCGATGACTTCATGGCGATGGGCATTGCATATGAGGAGGAAGGGAGGATCATAGTCGATACAACCCAGCTCGGTGTTGACAAGGTTCTCGGTGCCGGGAAGCTCACAAAGCCGCTGGTCATCAAAGCCCGCTACATATCCCCCAAGGCTCAGGAGAAAATAGCCGAGGCCGGGGGAGAGGCTCTATTCGTTTGATTTCCCCTTTAATTTATATTATATTCATAAAATCTCCAAAGGTGTTGCTCATGGGAAAGTTAAGGGATCTGACATTTGCCATTGAGAGATGGTTCCCGGAGATTGAGAGGCCCAAAAAACATGTAGCTCTCAGGGAAAAGTTCATATGGACTGGAATTGTCCTGGTGCTTTACTTTGTGCTTGCTGAAATTCCTCTCTACGGTGTTCCACCCAAGGTGCAGGACTATTTTTCCACTCTGAGATTCGTTCTTGCGGGCAGGAGCGGAACTGTCTTAACCCTTGGAATAGGCCCGCTGGTCACTGCGGGTATTATCATGCAGCTCCTTGTGGGATCCGAGATAGTCAAGCTTGATATGTCAAATCCTGAGGACAGGAAGTTTTATCAGGCAGCTCAAAAGCTCTTCTCAGTGTTTATGTGCTTCTTTGAGGCCGCGATATATGTCTTTGCCGGGGCATTCGGCAGCCCTGAGCTCGGCATAAAAATACTCCTGGTAATTCAGCTTGCCCTCGGCGGTATAGTGCTGATGATAATGGACGAACTCGTCAGCAAATGGGGAATAGGCAGCGGTATCAGCCTCTTTATTGCAGCCGGTGTTTCCCAGCAGGTTATTGTAAAATCGCTGAATCCCCTGACAACCAAGAGCTATATTGACCCCGTTACCGGCGGGCCCGCCATAATCGGTGCTGTTCCGGCTTTCATACAGCATCTGCTCCACGGGGACATCACAGGAGCTCTCTACAGGGGGAGCATGCCCGACATGATGGATCTCATGGCAACAATCGTAGTCTTCCTCATAGTTGTCTACCTTGAGAGCATGCGCGTAGAGATACCCCTCAGCTATGGAAGGGTCACCGTCAGGGGAAGGTATCCCATAAGATTCATGTACGTTAGCAACATACCCATCATCCTGACATTCGCCCTTTATGCAAACGTCCAGCTGTGGGCAAGGATGCTTGAGAGGCTCGGCCACCCATGGCTCGGAACATTTGATCCCCAGACAGGTGCTGCCCTGAGCGGTTTCGTTACCTATGTCATTCCTCCGAGGGATATCTATCACGTCATGGCGGATCCATTCAGGGCGCTGGTTTTTGCCCTGATGACAATATTCTGGGCCCTGATATTCGGGTTCCTCTGGGTTGACCTGACGGGGCTGGATGCCAAGAGCATAGCAAGGCAGCTCCAGCGTGCCGGCCTCCAGATACCGGGTTTCAGAAGAGACCCGAGGATTCTTGAGAGGGTGCTCAACAGGTACATCCCCTACGTAACATTCTGGGGGTCATTTACGCTGGCAATAGTTGCCGTGCTGGCCGACTTCCTCGGGGCCCTCGGTACGGGAACGGGCATACTGCTGACCGTGGGTATCCTGTACAGATTCTACGAGGAGATAGCCAGAGAACAGGCGAGCGAAATGTTCCCCGCATTGAGAAGGTTCTTCAGCACCTGAAGTTTTTCTTTTTATTCCAATAAACCTTTTAAACCAAGCCTCTTTTATTATTGCGGGACTCTCATTTTGGGTGATCTCAATGCCGTTTGTAGTCATCATAACCGGAATTCCAGGGGTTGGGAAGAGCACGATAACAAGACTGGCCCTGAGAAAGACCAGGGCTAAGTTCAGGCTGGTTAATTTCGGGGATCTGATGTTCGATGAAGCGGTCAGGCTGGGGCTTGTGAAGCATAGGGATGAGATGAGGAGGCTCAGCTTCACGGTTCAGAAAACACTCCAGATGAAGGTTGCAAAAAGGATAGGGGATATCGCAGAAAAGGAACCCGTCCTCCTGGATACCCATGCCACAATCCGAACGCCCGCCGGCTATCTCCTTGGATTTCCGAAGGAGGTTATCGAGGCCATAAACCCCAACTTCATTGTCATTATAGAGGCCACACCGAGCGAAATACTCGGCAGACGTTTAAGGGACCTTAAGAGGGACAGAGACGTTGAGACCGAGGAACAGATAGAGAGGCATCAGGATTTAAATCGGGCTGCCGCAATAAGCTATGCCATGCATTCCAATGCACTTATAAAGATAATTGAGAATCATGAAGATAAAGGTCTTGAAGAGGCTGTGAATGAACTGGTGGAAATACTTGATCTGGCGGTGAGTGAATATGCTTGAGGGAATATATGAATTTCTGGACAAGGTGTTCGGGCCGATGATACTCAATTACCATCCCCTCTGGGTGGTTACAGTATCCGGCATCATCCTCGGTGCCTTCTTCACGCTCCTGAACTACGTCCTCGTCGACCAGGAAAAGATGAAGAAGCTTCAGAAGATGAGCAGGGAATTCCAGAAGGAGTATAAAGCGGCTCAGGCTGCGAAAGATGAGAAGAAGATGAGAAAGCTTCAGCAGAAACAGATGGAGCTCTTAAAACTGCAGAATGAGGTAATGAAGGACTCAATGCTCAAGCCAATGATATTCACGCTCCCGATATTCTGGATATTCTTTGGCTGGCTGAGGAGATGGTATGTTGAAGTCGGTGTCGTTAAAGCTCCGTTCAACTTTTTCATCTTCGACTGGTTCCATAAGATGTATCACTCGGGACTTCCTGCAAACGAACTCGGCTACATCGGGTGGTACGTGCTAACATCAATGGCGGTCGGCTACATCCTGAGGAAATTCCTCGACATGGCTTAGTTAAATTTAAAAATGAATTGCAAAAAGCTAAAGCAGGTGATGAGAATGAAGCCAATGTACAGGTCAAGATCATGGAGAAGAAAGTACGTTAGGACTCCGGGAGGAAGGACAGTCATACACTTCGAGAGAAAGAAGCCCAAGGTTGCCCACTGTGCTCTCTGCGGAAGGCCGCTCAACGGCTATCCCAGGGGCAGACCGAGTGAAATCAGGAGGCTCTCAAAGACCCAGAAGAGGCCCGAGAGGCCATATCCAAACCTCTGCCCGAGCTGCATGAGGAAGCTCATAAAGGCTCAGGTAAGGGCGGCTCTTTGAAGGGATTTCCATGCCAAGGAACTGCCTCGTAATAACGGTCAGCGGTTTAGCAGGCTCTGGAACAACGACGCTCTGTAAAAACCTTGCAAGGTACTACGGGTTCAAGCACATCTATGCGGGGCTCATCTTCAGGCAGATGGCAAGGGAGATGGGCATGACACTTGAGGAATTTCAGGAATATGCCGAGCTTCATCCCGAAGTTGACAGGGAAGTCGACAGGAGACAGGTGGAGGCGGCTGAGGAGTGCAATGTAGTCATTGAGGGCCGCCTGGCTGGGTGGATGGTTGAAAAAGCAGATTTAAAAATCTGGCTTGATGCCCCCATAAGGGAGAGAGCCAGAAGGGTTGCCCGCAGGGAGGGCATCTCCGTGGAGAAGGCCTTCATGGCCATAGCCGAGAGGGAAAAGCAGAACAGAAAAAGGTATTTAAACCTCTACGGCATCGACATAGACGACATGTCAATTTATGATCTGGTGATTGACACTTCAAAATGGGGTCCCGATGGGGTCTTTAGCATAGTAAAGGCCGCCATCGACCACCTTTACCCCGACGGTGACGCGGGGTCGGGTGCAAACCCGGGCAACAAAAAATGAGGAGGTGGAATGAAATGCCTGCAATTGAGGTTGGAAGACTTGCTGTCGTTATAGCCGGAAGAAGGGCCGGCCAGAAGGTCGTTGTCGTTGACGTCATCGACAGGAACTTCGTCCTCGTTACCGGTGCCGGGCTGAACAAGGTGAAGAGGAGAAGGATGAACATCAAGCACCTTGAGCCGCTCCCGGAGAGGATAAGCATCGAGCGCGGCGCTGACGACGAGGCCGTTAAGGCCGCCCTTGAGCAGGCCGGAATCAGCCTTGAGTGAGATGAGGCCTTCTGGCCTCCCTCAACTTCTTAACGCTTTTAAGTCCCGTTTCCTAAATACTTCTGGTGATCTCATGAAAACTGCACTCCTTACGGGTGCCACAGGCGGCATTGGAAAGTTTCTCGTTGAGGGCCTCGTAGAGAGGAACTACCGTGTTGTTGGAGTTGCCAGAAACGAGGAAAAACTCCGTGAACTTCAGAAAAAACTGCCGGTGTTTGAATACATAGTCGCCGACTTGAGTAAAGAGGACTTTTCCAGCACGATTCTGAAGGGACTTGAGAGGCTCGGTGTGGGGAAGGTTGACCTTCTCATAAACAACGCCGGCCTTGCGGTGAGGAAACCTCTTCTTGAGCAGTCTGCGGAGGAGATGGAGACTCTGTTCCGGGTGAATGTATTTGCACCCCTAGAACTTACAAGGGCCCTCCTTCCAATGCTCCCCAGGGGTTCGACCCTGGTGTTTATAATCAGCGGCGTTGCATTTATCAACGTGCCGGAGATTCCCTCCTACTGCGCCTCCAAAGGAGCTTTGCATTACCTGGCAATAAACCTTGAAAACGAGCTTAAAGCTAAGGGAATCCATGTTATGCGGGTGTATCCCAAACAAGTAAGGACTGAATTCTGGAACGGAAAGGTTCCGAGGGGCTCGATAGAGCCGGAAGATGTTGCACAGGCCGTGTTTAAGGGGCTTGAAAAGGGCAAGAGGGAGGTTTTTGTGCCGGGCTACCTGAAGCTCGTCAAATACCTCCCCAACTGGCCGGTTTTTACGTACAGATTTGGGTATTAGGTGGTTTTATAAAATGTTGTACCTTTGTATTATTCGGGGGTGAGCTGGATGGAACTTCATGCCGTCATATGGGAAGAAGAGGGTGTCTATGTAATCAGAGAGGTTTTCACGGGAGTCACAACGCAGGGAGAAACACTGGAGGAGGCTATTGAAAGTCTAAAAGAGGCCGTTGAGCTTTATCTTGAGGAATTCCCGGAGCTGAGAGAGGAACTGGAAAAAATCAAGTTTGTGGGCGATTTCAATGTCCAGATTGCCAAAGCTATCGGGTGAGCAAGTTGTTAAAGTCCTTGTCAAAAAGTTCGGTTTTGAGGTTTCCAGACAGAGGGGAAGTCACGTGGTTCTGGTTAGATATAAAGACGGCAGGAAGATTGGAACAGTAGTTCCGCTTCACAAAGAGTTAAAAGCGGGAACACTTATGGGTATTCTAAAACTGGCCGGAATTGAAAAGGATGAGTTTATGGAGGCTTTAGACGATCCATAGGTGATGATCATGGCGAGGGACGAAGTGAGGAGAATCCTTCCTGCCGATATAAAGCGGGAGGTTCTGGTTAAGGATGAAAAGGCCGAGACAAACCCAAAGTGGGGCTTCCCACCGGAGAAGAGGCCGATGGAGATGCACATGCAGTTCGGGATAATAAACCTCGACAAACCCCCCGGGCCGACGAGCCACGAGGTCGTTGCCTGGATTAAAAAGCTCTTCAACCTGAGCAAGGCCGGTCACGGCGGAACCCTCGACCCAAAGGTTAGCGGCGTTCTTCCTGTTGCCTTGGAGAGGGCAACCAGAGTCGTTCAGGCTTTGCTCCCTGCGGGAAAGGAGTACGTGGCTTTAATGCACCTCCACGGCGAGGTTCCAGAGGACAAAATACGCGCCGTCATGAGGGAGTTTGAGGGGGAGATAATCCAGAGGCCGCCGCTGAGGAGTGCGGTCAAGAGACGCTTAAGGACGAGGAAGGTTTATTACATTGAGATTCTTGAGATAGACGGTAAAGATGTTCTCTTCCGCGTTGGAGTTGAGGCCGGAACCTACATCCGCTCTCTCATCCACCACATCGGTCTTGCCTTGGGTGTTGGGGCCCACATGGCCGAGCTGAGGAGAACGCGGAGTGGACCATTCAAGGAGGATGAAACTTTGGTGACGCTTCACGACCTCATAGACTACTATCACTTCTGGAAGGAGGATGGAATAGAGGAATACTTCAGGAATGCGATTCAGCCGATGGAGAAGGCCGTTGAGCACCTTCCCAAGGTGTGGATAAGGGACTCTGCGGTCTCGGCTATAACTCACGGTGCTGATTTGGCCGTTCCGGGGATAGTGAAGCTCAACAAGGGCATCAAGAAGGGCGACCTCGTCGCGGTTATGACCCTTAAAGACGAGCTGGTTGCCCTCGGAAAGGCCACCATGACGAGCGGTGAAATGCTCCAGAGGAGCAAGGGTATAGCGGTTGATGTCGACAAGGTCTTTATGCCGAGGGACGGGTATCCGAAACTCTGGTAGAAACTTTGCCTTCGCAAAGTTTCATCAAAGTATGGAATGCGTTTTCATTTAGCCCTTTTGGTGGGGGTTGAATTCTAAACTGGCAGTTTTAAAGTGTGTTTTCCGTGCTTGAGCGCCCTTCGGGCGCTTTTTTAAAGCAAACACTCCTTTAAACCACTTTACTCAAGTGCAAACCCCTTTCAAACATAACTCTTGAAGAAGCATGCCGACTTTTGAGCACTCCTTTCTGACAGTTAAACCTTTTTGGTCAAGCTTTGCGCAAGCAAAGCTTGCTTGGTGAGTGTTTCACTTTTATTCTGGCGCCCGAAGGGCGCCTTCCTAAGTGAAACAGTTCAACAGGCTGGTTTTATGTTAATCCCCCATTTACTCCCGGATTTTAGAGTGCGCCCTCCGATTCTCTACCCAATTTGACGAGAGAGAATCTTTTGGTCAAGCTTTCCTAAAGCCTGCCCCATATCCCCGAATCACGCCCAACATCCAGCACAACCACAACACCCTCAAACAAGCTTAAAAACACCTCATCAAACTACGGATGGTGATCAGAATGGCAATTTACTTCATAGGTCTGGGACTTTATGATGAGGGAGATATCACGCTCAAGGGGCTTGAGACTGCGAGAAAATGCGACCTAATATTCGCAGAGTTCTACACCTCCCTGCTTGCGGGGACTGATATAAAAAGGATTGAAACTCTAATCGGAAAACCAATAAAGCGGCTGAGCAGGGAAGATGTGGAGCTGCATTTTGAGGAAATCGTCCTCACCGAGGCCCAAACAAGAGATGTGGCATTTCTGACGGCCGGCGATCCAATGGTGGCGACCACCCACTCAGATCTGAGAATCCGGGCAAAGGAGAGGGGTATAGAAAGCTATGTAATTCATGCACCCTCCATATACTCAGCCGTAGCCATAACCGGGCTGCACATCTACAAATTCGGCAAGAGCACGACGGTTGCGTATCCTGAGAAAAACTGGTTTCCGACAAGCCACTACGATGTGATCAGGGAGAACAGAGAGCGCGGGCTGCACACGATGCTCTTCCTCGACATAAAGGCCGAACAGAACCGCTATATGACGGCCAACGAGGCGATGGAGATACTCCTGCAGGTCGAGGAGATGAAAAAGCAAAGCGTCTTCACCCCCGATACGCTGGTCGTGGTTCTTGCAAGGGCGGGGTCACTGAAGCCAACGCTTAGAGCTGGCTACGTTAAAGATCTTATCAGCGAGGACTTCGGAAAACAGCCCCACGTTATGGTTGTTCCGGGGAGGCTACATATTGTGGAGGCGGAATATCTCGTGACCTTTGCGGATGCACCGAAGGAGATTCTCAGGGAGGTTTAGCGGGGCGTGTCTAAGATTGTTGATGTTTGTATGATTAATGAATAAACTTTTCAGAAGATGCACTCTAATGATGCAAAAACTTCAAGCATGTTACTCACAAAACGATCCCAACTTTTAGACACGCCCAAGTTTAGCGAAAGCTTTATATTCCCAGTTCCTCTCATTATTGGCGGGAACGGG